>JAJZID010000106.1 GCA_021810705.1 Actinomycetes bacterium | reverse complement strand
ACGTCATCTTCCTCGCGGAGGCGTTCACGCGCCGGGCGATGATGCGCCACCTGGCGAAGGTCGGTTTCACCCAGTCCTACACCTACTTCACCTGGAAGAACTCCCGCCACGAGCTGACCGAGTACGTCTCCGAGCTTGCCTACGGCGAGGAGCGCGAGTACCTGCGCCCCAACTTCTTTGCCAACACGCCCGACATTCTGCACGCCTACCTGCAGCAGGGCGGGCCGCCCGCGTTCGCCGCGCGGCTCGTGTTGGCGGCGACGCTCAGCCCCAGCTACGGGATCTACTCGGGCTTTGAGAACTTCGAGAACACGCCTCTGCACGAGGACTCGGAGGAGTACCTGAACTCCGAGAAGTACGAGCGCAAGACGCGCTCGCTGGATGGGCCGCTGCTGCCGCTGATCCAGCGCGTCAACCGCGCGCGCGCCGCGCACCCGGCGCTTGCGCAGCTGACGAACCTGACGTTTCTTGAGACCGCCAATGAGGCGCTGATCGCCTACCTCAAGCGCGCCGGGCAAGACACCGTGATCACCGTGGTGAACCTCGACCCGCACCGCTCGCAGGAGGGGCTGGTCGAGGTCGGCGCTCAGCTCGGCCTGCCCGACGCCTTCACCGTGCACGACCTGCTGGCCGACGCGGACTACCGCTGGCGGGTGGGCGGCAACTACGTGCACCTGGGCCCCGGGGAGGCCCACCTGGCCTGGGTGGCGGTGGCCTGATGGCGGGTGCGCCCGTTGGCCCCACCCCCGGTCGTGCCCAGACCAGCCAGTGGTTTCAGGCGGACCCACTGTGGTTCAAGCAGGCGATCTTCTACGAGGTCCACATCCGCGGCTTCTACGACTCAGACGGCGACGGCTCCGGGGACTTCCGCGGCCTGAAGGAGAAGCTCGACTACCTCGAATGGCTCGGGATCGACTGCATCTGGCTCTTGCCCTTCTACGCTTCGCCGCTGCGCGACGGGGGCTATGACATCTCCGACTTCTACGCGGTCCACCCGGACTACGGGACCGTCGAGGATGTGCGGGCACTGGTGGACGCCGCGCACGCCCGCCAGATCCGCGTGATCGCGGACCTCGTGATGAACCACACCTCCTCCGATCACCCCTGGTTTCAGGAGTCGCGTTCAAGCCCTGACAACCCCAAGCGCGACTGGTATGTGTGGTCTGATGACCCCGAGCGCTACCGGGACGCGCGCATCATTTTCATCGACACCGAGACGTCGAACTGGACCTATGACCCGGTCGCTGGCCAGTACTACTGGCACCGCTTCTTCTCCCACCAGCCGGACCTCAACTACGACAACCCCGAGGTTCAGGAGGCGATGCTCGACGTGTTGCGCTTCTGGCTGGAGCTCGGGCTCGACGGGTTCCGCCTCGACGCCGTCCCCTACCTGTATGAGCGGGAGGGCACGATCTGCGAGAACCTGCCCGAGACCCACGCCTATCTCAGGCGGGTCAGGCGAGAGATCGACGAGCGCTTCCCGGATCGGGTGCTGCTGGCGGAGGCCAACCAGTGGCCGCAGGACGTGGTCCAGTATTTCGGCGCCGGCGACGAGTGTCACATGGCCTTCCACTTCCCGGTCATGCCACGCATGTTCATGGCCCTGCGCCGCGAGCACGCCACGCCGATCTACGAGATCCTCGACAACACCCCGGCGATCCCCGAGAGCTGCCAGTGGGGGCTCTTTCTGCGCAACCACGACGAGCTGACGCTCGAGATGGTCACCGACGAGGAGCGCGACTACATGTATGCCGAGTACGCCAAGGACCCGCGCATGAAGCTCAACCTCGGCATCCGCAGGCGCCTGGCGCCACTGCTCGAAGGCGGCCGCGACGAGATCCAGCTGCTCACCGCCATCCTGTTCGCGCTGCCCGGATCGCCGGTGCTCTACTACGGGGATGAGATCGCGATGGGCGACAACGTCTTCCTGGGTGACCGTGACGGCGTGCGCACGCCGATGCAGTGGAGTGTCGACCGCAACGGCGGTTTCTCCCGGGCCGACTTCGCGCAGCTCTACTGCCCGCCGCTGATGGACCCGGTCTACGGCTACCAGGCCGTCAACGTCGAGGCGGCGCTGCGCACGCCGACCTCGTTGCTGCGTTGGGTGCACCGCTTCATCGAGCTGCGCAAACGCCATGCGGTCTTCGGCTCGGGCAGCTACGAGCCGATCCACAGCTCGAACCCGAGGATCTTCGCGCTGA
Organism: Actinomycetes bacterium; assembly: GCA_021810705.1. Taxonomy (GTDB): domain Bacteria; phylum Actinomycetota; class Thermoleophilia; order Solirubrobacterales; family Solirubrobacteraceae; genus Palsa-465. The sequence goes on along the minus strand of JAJZID010000106.1, from coordinate 4,488 downwards.
TCCGCCGCCTCGACGAGGAGGTTGTGCTTTGCGTGCACAACCTGTCGCGTTCCGCCCAGGCGGTTGAGCTCGATCTCTCCGCCTATGAGGGACGCCATCCCGTCGAGCTGTTCGGCGACTCGCGCTTCCCGCCCATCGGGCAGCTACCGTACCTACTCACGTTCCAACCGCGGGGCTACTACTGGTTCTCTCTGGTCGACGAGCGAAAGGAACCTGCAGGTGACTGAGCAGCTGCGTGACTGGCTACGGGAGCAGCGCTGGTTTGCCGCCAAGGATCAGGGCCTGATTGGCGTCGAGGTGGTGGAGCAGGCGCCGCTCGTCGATGGCATGACGCTCGCGCTCGTGCAGGCGCAGCTGGCCGGCGCCGCCCACGAGCTCTACCAGCTGCTGCTGAATACAGACGGTGGGCTCGACGGTTTTGATGTGCTCGCCAAGCCAGCCTGTGCGCATGCGCTTTTGGCCGAGATCGAGTCAGGCGGTGAGCTTCAGGGCCGCCATGGGCGCTTCTTCTTCCGGCGGGCCCGGGGCGACGGTGCGGTCGCCTCCGTCGGGCCGGATGAGCCGGTGCGGCCGATGGGCGCCGAGCAATCCAACAGCTCAGTCGTGTTCGGGGAGCGGCTTGCGCTGAAGGTCTACCGCAGGCTCGAGCCGGGTATCAACCCGGAGCTTGAGATGCTGCGCTTCCTCACCGCCCACGGCTACCCGAACATCGCGCCGCTGCACGGCTGGTTTGAGTACGAGGGCGAGGCGCTGGCGGCGACGCTCGGGGTCACGCAGCGCTACCTGGCCGGCGGCACCGACGGCTGGCAGCTGGCGCTTGAGCAGATTCCGCACCAGCCGGCGCGCTTCCTGGCCCACCTGGGCGCGCTGGGCGAGGCGACCGCACGGCTGCACACGGCGCTCGCAAGCGACACCGAAGACCCGGCCTTCTCGCCCAGGGACCCGAGCAGCGAGTTTTTGAACATCCTGCGCGCGACGCTGGACGACCAGCTCGAGCGGCTCTTCGGCCACCTGCCGGAGGACCCCGGCCTGGCGCCGCTGGCAGGGCTCGAGCAGGGTGTCAGGGAGTGCATCAGGATTCCCAACCAGGGACCGATCGGGGGTAAGAGCATCCGCATCCACGGCGATTACCACCTCGGCCAGACGCTGCACACGCAGGCGGGCTGGACGCTGCTCGACTTCGAGGGCGAACCGGCGCGGCCGCTCAACGGCCGCCGCCAGAAGCGCTCGCCGCTGCGCGACGTGGCCGGCATGCTGCGCTCTTTCTCCTACGCCAACTGGGCGGTGAAGCTCAAGCTCGGCCTTGAGCCGCCCACCGACTTCGAGGTCAGCGCGCGCTCCGCCTTCCTGGAGGCCTACCTCGATTCGGTCGACCGGACGCTTCTGCCCACAAGCCAGCAGAACACGCTCAACCTGCTCGCCACCTTCGAGCTGGAGAAGGCCCTCTACGAGCTGCAGTACGAGCTCGCAAACCGCCCGGATTGGGTCGCGATCCCGGTGGCTGGGATCCTGCGTCTGGTGCAGGAGTCGATGTGAGCGCCCGGCGTGATGCTGCGCTCGAGGCGCTCGCCCACCGCGAGCACTCCGACCCGCACGCGCTGCTCGGCGCCCACGCCAAGCGCAGCGGCGTGGTGATCCGCGCAATGCGCCCCGGCGCGGTCGCGGTCAGTGCCCTGCTCGATCAGCCAGGCCCCGGCGGCGAGGAGCAGGTCGCGCTTGAGCAGGTGCACCCCGCGGGCATCTTTCAGGCGACCGTGAAGGGCGCGCGGCTGCCGCTTGCCTACCGCGTGCAGGCGGTCTACCCCGAGGGGCCGGCGTACACGCAGGTTGACCCCTACGTGTTTTTGCCCACGCTCGGCGAGCTTGACCTGTACCTGATTGGTGAGGGTCGCCACGAGCGCATCTACGAGCTGCTGGGCGCGCATCCGAGGCTCCATCAGGACATTGAGGGGACCGCGTTCGCGGTCTGGGCGCCGGGCGCTCGCTCCGTCAGCGTGGTCGGCGACTTCAACTTCTGGAACGCCCAGGTGCACCCGATGCGCTCGCTGGGCTCAAGCGGCGTCTGGGAGCTGTTCATCCCCGGTGTCGGTGCGGGCAGCCGCTACAAGTTCGACATCCTGACGGCGACCGGGGAGCGGCGCCTGAAGGCCGACCCCTACGCGCAGGAGACGGAGCGCCCGCCCCAGACCGCGTCGGTGATCACCCGCAGCCACCACGCGTGGAGCGTCACCGAGCACGAGTGGCGCGAGCGGCGCGCCACCGGCGCGCCGCTCGCGCAGCCGGTGTCCATCTACGAGGTTCATCTCGGTTCCTGGCGCCAGGCCGCCGCCGGCGCACAGCTGAACTACTCAGAGCTCGGCCACCAGCTCGGCGCCTACGCGCAGGAGATGGGCTTCACGCATGTTGAGCTGATGCCGGTGATGGCGCACCCGTTCGCGGGCTCGTGGGGCTACCAGGTGACCGGCTACTACGCCCCGACGCCGCGCTACGGCTCCCCGGATGACCTGCGGGCGTTCGTCCAGACGCTGCACGAGCATGGCGTCGGCGTGATCCTCGACTGGGTTCCCGCCCACTTCCCGCGCGACGACTGGGCGCTTGCGCGCTTCGACGGCACCGCGCTCTACGAGCACGCCGATCCACGCCGCGGCGCCCACCCGGACTGGGGCACGCTCGTGTTCAACTTTGGCCGCCACGAGGTTCGCAACTTCCTCACCGCCAACGCGCTCTACTGGCTGCGCGAATTTCACGCCGACGGTTTGCGGGTCGACGCGGTGGCGTCGATGCTCTACCTGGACTACTCACGGGGTGCCGGCGAATGGGTGCCCAACCAGTTCGGTGGCCGCGAGGACCTGGAGGCCGTCGCCTTTCTCAAGGAGCTCAACGAGCTGGTCTACGCCCACGAGCCCGGTGTGATCTCCGCCGCCGAGGAGTCCACCGCTTGGCCGGGCGTCTCGCGCCCCACCTACCTTGGCGGTCTCGGCTTCGGCTTCAAGTGGAACATGGGCTGGATGCACGACACGCTCGGCTACCTCGAGCACGACCCCGTGTACCGCCGCTACCACCACAACGAGCTCACCTTCAGCCTGGTCTACGCGTTCACCGAGAACTTCATCCTGCCGCTCTCCCACGACGAGGTCGTTCACGGCAAGGGCTCGCTGTATCAGAAGATGGCCGGCGACCACTGGCAGAAGCTCGCGAACCTGCGGGTCCTTTACGGCTTCATGTGGGCCCATCCTGGCAAGAAGCTCTTGTTCATGGGTGGCGAGCTCGCCCAGAAGGACGAGTGGGACGCGACCACGGAGCTTCCGTGGGGGCTTCTGCAGGCGCCCGAGCACGCCGGGATCCAGACGCTCGTGCGCGACCTCAACCGTGCCTACCGCGAGTACCCGGCGCTGTGGGAGCTCGACTCGGAGCCCGAGGGTTTCTTCTGGCTGGAGCCCAACGACGCCGACGCAAACCTGATCGCCTTCGCGCGCCAGACCCGCGGCGGCCGCGACGTGGTCGTGTTCGTCGGCAACTTCGCGCCGGTGCCGCGGACCGGCTACCGGGTCGGCCTGCCGCGTCCGGGCGTTTGGCGCGAGGCGCTCAACACCGACTCGCGCTTCTACGGCGGCGCCGACCTGGGTAACGCCGGCGGGATCGTCGCGGAAGCGGTCCCGTGGCATGGGCAACCGTACTCGGCCCTGGTGACGGTGCCGCCGCTGGCGGCGTTGTGGCTGGTACCCGAGAGACAGTGAGCCCGACGTGAGCGAGTACCCCTGGGAGCGTCCGTTCGGCGCCCGCCCGCTGGCCGACGGCCGCACCGAGTTCCGCGTCTGGGCGCCGTCCGGCGAGCCGCGGCTGATCCTTGACCCACACCGCCGGCGCGGCTCGATCGGCCCGCCGCGCACGCCCGCGCTTGCGATGGAGCACGCCGGCCACGGGGTCTACGAGCTGGTGCTCGAGGTGGCGCCGGGGACCGATTACTGCTACCTGGTGGGCGGCCGTCGGCGGCCGGACCCGGCCTCGCGCTGGCAGCCGTACGGGCTGCGCGGCCCCTCGCGGGTCTACGCCCCCGCCCCCGCCCCGGTCTTCATGCCAAAGCCCATGCAGGAGCAGGTGATCTACGAGCTTCACGTCGGCACCTTCAGTCCGCAGGGCAGCTTCGCGGGCGCGATCCCGCATCTGGCTGCGCTGGCTGCGCTCGGGGTGACGGCGATCGAGCTGATGCCGGTCGCCGAGTTCCCGGGGTTACGCGGGTGGGGCTATGACGGCGTCTACCTGAGCGCCGCGCAATCCTCCTACGGTGGCCCGGCGGGCCTGCAGGAGCTGGTGAGAGCGGCTCATGACCACGGTCTCGCGGTGATCCTGGACGTCGTCTACAACCATGTCGGCGCCTCCGGCAACGAGGCGCTCGAGGCCTTTGGCCCTTACTTCACCGCCAAGTACGAGACCTTCTGGGGCCGGGCGATCAACTACGACGACGCTCGCTGCGACCCGGTGCGCGAA
>JAJZID010000105.1:5796-6762 GCA_021810705.1 Actinomycetes bacterium | reverse complement strand
GTGGAGCCCTGCCCACCGGCCGCAAGCGAGGCCTCAAACTGGATCACGCGGCCGTTTGCGGAGATGAAGAACGCCTCCGCGTGGTAGGCGTTCAGCTCGGCGGTGCTGAACCCCGCTGGGGTCGCGTCGGCCGTCGGCTTGCCGGCAACAGCGGCCGCGCGGTGTCGCTGCGGGGCGCCGAGCGCCCGGTGAAGGACGACGAGCTGCGCCGGGGTGAGCGCGGTGCCGTTGGGGTCAAGCGGTCCGGCCAGCTGCGTGAACGCGCCGGAGTGGCGCAGTGACGCCTCCGCTTGGGTGATCCGGGCGGGGTCTTGCCACAGCGAGCTTGGGTAGGAGAGCACCAGGTTCGCCGGGTTTGCGCTGCTCTGCGGGAAGTAATGGGCGAGCGCAGCGTTGCCCTGCGCGGCGTCAGAGCCCGCGGGTGGGTTCTGGTCGCCGCCGAAGCCTCCGGAGCTGTAGCCGAGCGCACCGGCGGCGAGCCCGAGGAACAGCACCAGACCAACGACTATCGTCGCCTTTGGGCGGCGCACCAGGGCGGCCGCGACCTTGCCCCAGATGCCGTCGCGCTGGTCGCCACGGCGCACCTTGGAGGGCCAGAACGCCTTGCGTCCAAGGATCGCAAGCAGCGCGGGCAGCAGCGTCAGGCCGATCAGCAGCATCACCGCAACCCCGGATGCGAGTGGCACCCCGAGGTCCTTGTAGAGGCCGAAGGTCGCGAACAGAAGCGTCAGCAGCGCGATGATCACGGTGCCAGCCGAGCCGGTGATCGACTCGCCGACGCGCACCAGCGCCCGCCTGACGGCCTCGTGCGGCTCCTGGCCGTCGCGCAGCTCCTCGCGCACACGGAACACCAGAAAGAGCCCGTAGTCGGTGCCGGCGCCCAGCATCAGCACGATCAAGAGGATCTCCGTGATCGAGGAGATCTGCACGCCCGCCTGGCCCTCGGCGCCGATCACCCGCTGGGCG
>JAJZID010000105.1:4961-5786 GCA_021810705.1 Actinomycetes bacterium | reverse complement strand
AAGGCCGCTGGGAATCAGGGTGACGAGCGCCGCCGGGAGCGAGCGGAAGACGACCAGCAAAAGCACGATGATGAACAGGAACGAGAACGCCTGCACCTGGTTGCTTGACTTGTTTGAGCTCTTCTGGTTGGCCGCGAGCGTCGCGATCTGGCCAGCCAGGTGGAAGCTCACGCCGGCTGGTGCGGCGGCCTGCACGAAGGTCTTCTGCAGCGCGTCCACCACCTTGGTGGCGGTGGCGGGGTCTGCGCCTGCCGCCTTGGCCCGCACCCGCAGCTGCGCCGCCTGCCCGTTTGCGGAGATGCTCGCCAGCTGGGCTGAGAGCACCAGGTGCACGTGCTTGGCAAGCGTCGCCTCGCGATCGATCGCCGCCAGGGCGGGCGCATTCAGCCGGCCGTTGCTGTCAACGGCGATGATCGTTATGTCGCTGACGCCGCCGGCTGCCCCGGAGCCGAGCAGTGGCGCCGCCAGCGCCGCCGCCTTCGAGCTGGGCTCATGCGAGGAGAGAAAGGCGCTGTTGTTGTCGTTGACCTCGCTTGAGAGCGACGGCAGCAGCGCCCCGGTGACGATCGCCACCAGCAGCCAGAACACCACCACGAACCAGCGGTAGCGCACAACAAAGCGTGCAAGGCCGTCGTAGATACTGTTGACAATGCCGCCCTGCATCCGTGTGCGAGCGTAGCAACGGCCCCTTAAGGCCCAGAACGGTCAGGCACCATCACAGCCACCCCACCGGCGACCAAAATCACAGCCTCCAGCCCCCAAAGCTCGCTGCCCCGGCGAGATTTGTGCATTTGGCGCACTCCCACCGCGCCAGATGCACAAACT
>JAJZID010000105.1:0-4951 GCA_021810705.1 Actinomycetes bacterium | reverse complement strand
GGTCGCGCCGGCCCGAGGAGCGGTCGCGCGAGCCCGCGCCCTCAGCTACGCAGATACCGCCCGCGCCGGAAGATGAAGTACGCGTAGGCAAACAGCGCCGCGGTCGCCAGCGCCAGGAAGATGAACGCCAACAGCAGGTTGGCGGTGCGGTAGCCGATGAAGCCGTAGCGCACCAGCGAGATCATGTAGTAGACCGGGTTGAACTGGGTGAGCGTCTGCCACGGCTGCGGCAGTAACGAGGCCCCGTAGAAGACCCCGCCCAAAAAGATCAGCGGCTGCAGCACGAAGGTCTGGTAGAGCGCGACGTCATCGAACTGCTCGGCGCGCACCCCGACCAGCACCCCCGCGATCGAGAAGAACAGCCCGACCACCGCAAGCGACGGGATCAGCACCAGCGGATGGGCGACCGGCAGCGACAGGAGCGCCGCGGCGACCCCGAAGGTGAGCGCCGAGACCAGGAAGCCGCGCAGAAAGCCGCCCAGCGTGAACCCCCAGAGAAGCTGTGCGGGGCTCGCGGGCGAGGCGAGCTGATCGTCAATCGCGCGCGTGAACTTCTGCTGCAGCACCGAGGATGAGTTGTTGGCAAACGAGTTCAGCGCCCAGGCCATCATGATCAGCCCCGGGATCACGAACACGATGTAGCGGTAGCCGTCGATCGAGTGGATCCGGGTCCCGAGCGCGGCCCCGAACACCGAGATGTAGAGGAAGGTCTCGAGCAGCGGCCCGCCGATCGTCTGGCGCTTGATCTTCATGAAGCGGTTGACCTCGCGGCGCACCAGCGAGTACATCCGGATCTGGGAGGAGCTCATGCGCGAGGCGCCCACACGACCGCTGCTCACAGCGCCGCCTCCTCGCTGATGTGCGACCGCGACAGCTCCTGACGGCCAACGAGCTCCAGGTAGGCGTCCTCGAGCGTGTCGACCCCGTAGCGCTCGGTCAGCTCCGGGATCGTGCCGTGGGCGGCGATCTCACCGTGGTTGATGAAGGCGATGCGGTCACAGAGGCGCTCGGCCTCCTCCAGGTAGTGGGTGGTGAGCATGATGCTCGTGCCCTCGTTGTTGATCTTCTCGATGTACTGCCACAGCTCCAGGCGCAGCTCGATGTCCACCCCGGCGGTCGGCTCGTCGAGGATTAACAGGCGCGGGCGGTGCATCAGCGCCCGCGCCAGGGTGAGGCGGCGCTTCATGCCGCCCGAGAGCGTGCGCGTGCGCTGCTTGCGCTTCTCGGTCAGTGAGAAGGCCTCGAGCAGCTCGGCGGTGCGCGCACGCCGGTCGGCGCGGCTCATCCCGTAGTAGCCGCCGTGCAGATCGAGCGTCTCCTCGAGCGTCAGGAAGATGTCGAGGTTGATCTCCTGGGGCGCGAGCGCCACCGCCTCCCGCGCCTGCCGATAGTTGTGCACCGCATCGTTACCGAACACCCTCACGATGCCCGAGGTCGGTCGCGCGAGCCCGGTGATGCAGTGGATCATCGTCGACTTGCCCGCGCCGTTTGGCCCGAGCAGGCCGAAGAACTCGCCCGCGCCGATCTCAAGCGAAACCCCCTTCAGCGCCTCAAAGCCGCCCGCGTAGCGCTTGACGAGGTCACGCACCTCAAGCGCGGGCGTCACCGCCTCTCCCCCGCCCGGCGGGCGACCATGTTCAAGCGCACGTAGTCAAGCGTCAGCGGCAGCCCGGTGCGGGCGAGCACCGCGCGGATGAAGGGCTCATGCAGGTCGTCGGGGAGCAGGTCAAGGTGGCGCACCAGACACACGGTAGCGACGAAGGAGTGCGCGTCAGCAAGCACCGTCGGGCGCGGCTCAAGCCAGGTCTGCACATCGACAAAGCCGGCGGCGGTCAGGCGCTCGGCGGTGATCTCGGCCCGCGCGTAGTTCCAGGGCCCCTGCCAGCCCCGGAAGTAGGCTGCGAACTCGCCGCTTGCAGCGACCGCGTCCGCGGCCCGCCGGAAGCGCGCGATGTTGCCGTGCCCGCCGCACTGCGCCACCAGCTCCCCGCCGGGTTTGAGCGCCGCCGCCAGCGCCCGGAAGAGCCTTCCGTGGTCGGCGATCCAGTGGAAGGTCGCGTTTGAGAAGACCACATCCACCGGCTCGGGCAGCGTCAGCTCGGTCAGGTCCTGGCAGAGCACGGTCACACGCGAGCCCAACCGTGCGCGTGTGTGCGCGACCATCGCCGGCGAGACATCCACCGCGTACACGCGCCCGCGCGGCACCAGCTCGGCAAGCGCCGCCGTCACCCGCCCCGAGCCGCAGCCCGCGTCGAGCAGGGTCTCATCGCCCCGCAGGCTCAGGCGCGCAAGCTGCTCGTGCGCCCAGGACTCCTGCACACCCGAGATGCGGTCGTAGGTCGCGGCGTCCCAGTCGCGCGTCTGTGCGGGGCCACCGGCCCGCTGGCCGGTGGCCCCGGGCTGGCCGCTCATAGGGCCGTTGTCACCGGCCCAAGCCGCTCGCGCGTGGCCTCATAGGCTGCGATCGCGTCCTCCTGCTGCAGCGTCATGGCGACGTCGTCAAGGCCACCCAGCAGCCGGTGCTTGATCTCGGGGTCGATCTCGAAGCTGGCGCTGCCGCCGTCCCAGCGGACCTCCTGGGCGGCGAGGTCCACCTGGGCGCTGCCCGCCTGCGCGATCGCCTCGCAGGCCGCCGCCGGCAGCGGCACCGGCAAAAGGCCGATCTTTGTGCAGTTGGAGTAGAAGATGTCGGCGAAGCTCTGCGCGATGATCGCCTGAAAGCCGTAGTCCTCGAGGCCCCAGGGGGCGTGCTCGCGGCTTGAGCCGCAGCCGAAGTTTGCGCCGCTGACCAGGATCGGGTTGTGCGGCAGCTCCCAGCCGGGCTCCTTGGCCCAGTCGTAGAAGAGGAACTCACCGAAGCCGGTGCGCTGCACCCGCTTGAGGAACTGCTTGGGCATGATCTGGTCGGTGTCGATGTCGTCGCGCATCAGCACCGACACCGGCCCGGTGATCGTCTCGATCGCTTTCATGTGAAGGTCTCTCTCCTCTATGCGACGCCGGCGCGTTCGCGCAGGTAGTTGCGGATGTCAACGAAGTGCCCCTCGATCGCCGCCGCGGCCGCCATCTGCGGTGAGACCAGGTGCGTGCGGGCGCCGCGTCCCTGACGGCCCTCGAAGTTGCGGTTGGAGGTCGACGCGACGCGTTCGCCCGGTGCGGCCACGTCGGGGTTCATGCCAAGGCACATGGAGCAGCCCGCGGCGCGCCAGTCAAACCCGGCGGCGCGGAAGATCTCATCAAGGCCCTCGGCCTCGGCCTGCTCCTTGACCTGCACCGAGCCGGGCACGACCATCGCGTAGACGCCGTCTGCGACCCTGCGGCCGGCGGCGATTTCGGCGGCGGCGCGCAGATCGCCGATCCGCGAGTTGGTGCACGAGCCGATGAACACGCGGTCGAGCTTGATCTGCTCGATCGGCGTGCCACCGCTCAGGCCCATGTAGTCCAGGGCGCGCTCGTCCTGCTCGCCGGCGGGCATCGGCACCTGCTCGGCGACGCCCACGACCATGCCGGGGTTGGTGCCCCAGGTGACCATCGGGCTGATCTGGGCGCAATCGATCTCAAGCTCGCGGTCGAAGTGGGCGCCCTCGTCGCTGCGCAGCTCATACCAGTCCTCGGGCACGGAGGCGGGGGCGCCGGGACGGCCGAGCACATAGTCGAAGGTCGTCTGGTCCGGGGCGATCATGCCGGCACGGCCGCCGCCCTCGATCGTCATGTTGCAGACGGTCATGCGACCCTCCATCGAGAGCTGCTCGATCGCGGGGCCGGCGTACTCAACCACGTAGCCGGTCGCGCCGGCCACGCCCATCTGCCCGATCGTGTAGAGGATCAGGTCCTTGGCGCTGACGCCATAGCCGAGTTCGCCGGTGTAGTTGATGCGCATCGATTTGGGCTTGTGCTGCACCAGGCACTGGGTGGCGAGCACGTGCTCAACCTCGCTTGTGCCGATCCCGAAGGCCAGCGCGCCGAAGGCGCCGTGGGTGGCGGTGTGCGAGTCGCCGCAGACGATCGTCATGCCGGGCTGGGTGACGCCGAGCTCGGGGCCGATCACGTGCACGATCCCCTGGTGCTCTGAGCCGAGCGAGTGGATCGGGATGCCGAACTCGGCCGCGTTTGCCTCGAGCGTCTGCACCTGGATGCGCGAGAGCTCGTCCTTGATCAGCGCCGCGGCGTGGGTGCCGTCGGTGGGGGTGTTGTGGTCGGCGGTCGCCAGGGTACGGTCGGGGCGGCGCACGCGCCGGCCGTTCATGCGCAGGCTGTCGAAGGCCTGCGGGCTTGTGACCTCGTGCACGAGGTGCAGGTCGATGTAGAGCAGCCCGGGGACGACCTCGTGACGCTCCCAGATCTTGTCAAACAGGCTCTTTGCCATCGGCTCTCTCTAGCTCCTCCGCAGTCCCGCGCTCACAACTGCGAGCACGATCGCCTGCTTGTCTGTGGGGTTTTCGAAGTGGTGCGGCAGGTCGGCGTCGAAGGTGACACAGTCGCCGGTCCCGAGGGTGTAGTGCTGGCCGTCGCAGGCCAGCACCACCTCGCCTGCCTCGACCAGCGCCGTCTCGCGGCTGCCGGGCTCGTGCACCGGCGGGTCACCGGCGCTGCCGGTCACCGCGCGCGGCGCGAGCGTGTGGCGCGAGAGCTCGGCGCGCTGGCCGGGCAGGGGCGGTGAGAGGATCTCGTAGCTGTGGCCGTTCACGCTCGGCGGGCCCTGGCGGCGCTCCTCGCGGCGTACGACGCTGACCGCCCCGCCCTCGTCCAGGCGCAAAAGCTGTGAGAGGCGCAGCTCCAGGCCGGCGGCGATCCGGGTTGCGACCTGCAGGGTCGGTGAGGTCTCGCCGCGCTCGACCTGCGAGAGCATCGGTGCGCTCACGCCGCTTCGCTCCGCGAGGTCGCGCAGCGACAGCTCCATCGCCTCGCGCAGCGCCCGCACGCGCGCACCGACGATCGCGGGCGTGGCCGGCGG
>JAJZID010000104.1 GCA_021810705.1 Actinomycetes bacterium | reverse complement strand
GCTCCACGACGCGATCCAGCGAGAGCTACACCCGACGATCCCGACCGAGGAGGCCGATACCCTCAAAGCTGCCTAGAAATCACTGTCCGGACCGCTACCGAAGTTCAACAGCGAACGGGACATCCTCGCAGAGCGCAGCGAACGACGCTTCGCTTGTGAGACGGTCGATGTTCTGTCCGGCGGTGATGAGCATCTGGCCTGCGTGCCCGGTTGCGATGCCGAGGAGTTTGACCGTGCGTGGCGCGGCGGCCTGGACGAGCGGCTCGAGCTGCTGGTCGATCGCGGTGATCTCCTGATCGAGCGTCTCGATCCGGCGGGCGAGCGCACGCAGCGCGAACTTTGCTGCCTGGGTTGGGTCACGCAGCTCACCGGTCCCGACACGAAACCGGGCGCAAACGGTCGTCTTGCCGCGCAGCGACTTACGGGCGGCGAGCTGGTCACGCAACGGCGCGGGGGCGGTGATGATCAGGTTGAGGCAGGCCGGGTTTCACGGAGACTTTTGAGCGAGGGTTTTGGCCCTCGGGAAGGAAGTCGCCGTGAAACCCGGCCTGCCTCATTTTCATCCGCCCGCGACCGGCCGCCAGGCCAGAGGAACTAGCCGCGGACGGCGCGAGCAACAAAGAGATCGCAGCGAAGCTCGGGGTTTCGCTGCCGACGGTGCGACTGTGGTTATCGAGGTTCGGCGAGCAGCGTCTCGATGGGTTGGCCGATAAACGTCGCCCAGGCAGGCCGAGGACGATCACGAGCGACCAGGTTCGGCTTGTGCTGGCGGCACTGCAAGGCCCATCGCCGGATGGCTCACGCTCTTGGAGTTTGCGACTATTGTCGGTGGCTACTCATGTTCCGTCCTCAACCGTTCATCGGATTCTGCGCGCTAACGGTCTACGCCCCCCGGATTGGTCGCCGTCGGGTCGGTGTTGGCCTGGACCCCCGGTGGGGCGTTGACACTTCCTCTGTGAGGTTTGCTCTTCCCGGACGGGTCGAAGAGACCCCGAGCGCGTAGCGCGAGGGGAGCTTGGCGATCCGTCCGAGGCGCCTCGCAGGATGGGACGCCCAACGTCCGAGGAGGACATCATGGGCGCGGCGCCGAGGAAGCAGTAGCGAAAGTTGGCAAGTATCAAATCGCTGCAGAGGCTTTTGCTCAAGCAGGCTGGCGAGCGGATAGGCTCGCCAGCATGTCACCGCTTGAAGAAGAGATGACACAGATCCTCCAAAACTTTGATGACAACGGGGCCGCTGCAAGTTTCGTTGCAGCGGGCGCACCATATTGTGTCGCTCTTAAGTCAAAGCGTCGCTATTTGGCACACGGTGCCAACGGTGCCAAGTGAGCCATCCGAAGCGACTCCTATGTTCCCGGGCGCTGGTCACGCAGCACGCCCGGGTAGCTCAGCCGGATAGAGCGCAGAGTTGCTACCTCTGAGGTCGCGGGTTCAAGTCCCGCCCCGGGCGTTGTATTCCACCGCCCGGATGTGATCCCTGCTATCCGGCTCGCTGGCCTTGCAATCGTCCGACCACCGTTCTAGCTTTAGGGTCGAGGTAGCAACTCGAAGCTCTTGGCTGAGCGGACCTCTCGGCGACGGGTTGGTTCTGCCAGACCAACAGCATCAAGGAGGGTCCGCTTCGGCGGACCCTCCGCCTGTCACGGGGCCACGCTTCTTGTCATGGCAGACAACGGCAAGCCACCGACGCAGACCACGGACAAGGACCTCCAGATGCCTGTTCCGTCGCGCGAGGACTTTGAGAGCTTCGTCAAGAAGGCCGTGTCGCCAGCAGGTCGTAAACGCCCTGACGGCTCAGAGCAGCCTCCCGAGCAATCTGACTGATCGACACGCCGGCTGACCGCGCCTCGCGGATGAAGCGCGGCAGGTCACCGGTCGCGCTCTTGCGGGCCTTGTCCGCCTGCTCGCGCCGTTTGGCTGCGTCATGGACGCCCGCGATGTCCTCGCGGTCGGTCATGCTGCCGCCGTCGGAGCCTGTCAAGCTCGGCGAGACAGATCGGGTGCGAGTTTAGTGAGCGGCCTCCTCGGTGTCGGCCGGCTTGTTGATCCACGCTCCGGTCGGTGGTGCCGGTGGTCGCGGTGCCCGGCGGACGAACCGCTGGGGTGTCGCAGCGTAGGCGGCGTCGAGGACGGCAGCGCGGGCGATGTGCGTCTGCTCGGCGAGGCCGTGGTGAACGGTCGATGGGGTCATCAGCCCGATGCCTGAGTGGCGGTGCTGTTCGTTGTACCACGGGAAGAACTGGCGGCAGAACGCGCGGGCCTCGAGGATCGAGCTGAACCGGGCGGGAAACCCGGGCCGGTACTTCAGCGTCTTGAACTGCGCCTCGGAGTACGGGTTGTCGGTCGACGTGTACGGTCTGGAGTGCGTCTTGGTGACACCCAAGTCGCTGAGCAGGAACGCCACTGGCTTGGAGCGCATCGCGCTGCCGCGGTCGGCGTGGATCGTCAGCTGGTGGCGGGCGATCCGCTGCTTGGCCAAGGTCTCGGCGATCAGCCGCTCGGCCAGTGCCGCGGTCTCCTGGTGCTGAACGGTCCAGCCGACAACGTACCGGCTGTAGATGTCAAGAATCACGAACAGGTAGAAGTACGTCCATGTCGCTGGGCCGAGCAGCTTGGTGATGTCCCAGCTCCAAACCTGGTTCGGCTGACTGGCGAGCAGCTCCGGCCGGGCGTAGGGCGGGTGGGTCAGCTGGTCGCGACGCTCACGGACCTCGCCCTGGGCGGCCAGCAGCCGGTACATCGTCCGCTCCGACGCCAGGTAGGTTCCCTCGTCAAGCAGCGTCGCGTAGACGTGCGCGGGAGCGCAGTCCACGAACCGTTCCTCGTGCAGTCGCGCGAGGACCGTGGCGCGCTCGAGCTCCGACAGCGCCCTGGACGACGGTCCCCGCGCTCGTGACGGTCGGGCTGGTGGCGGTGTGCGCCATCGGTAGATCGACGCGCGGGACGCGCCGAGCACCCGACACGCCGGCAGCGTGCCGAGCAGCGGCTCGATCTCCACGACGGCGTGCTCCATCATCGCCCTGACCTCGGCTGGGTGGACAGCGCGCTCCTGGGAGCCAAGAGATCCTCCAAGAGCGCTGAGACGTTTCCCTGCACCTCGATCACCCGCCGCGCCGTCTGAAGCTCGGCCTCCGCGCGTTCCAGCCGGGCACGGAGCGTGCGCACCTCGACCTGCTCGGCGCTGGGGCCGCTCGGCCCGCGCTTACGCGGCTCCAGGCCGGCCAGCGCACCGGCGTCCTGCTGTTTACGCCATGCCGTCAAATGCGACGTGTACAGACCCTCGCGCCGCAACATCGCCGCGATCTCCCCCGGCTTGCTCGCGCCGGCCGCCTCGCGCAGGATCCGCAGCTTGAAGGACGCGGTGAACTTCCGCCGCTGCGCCCGCTCGGCCAGCTCAGGATCCGGACGGGACCCCTCCGCCGCGGCACGCACACCAGGGCTTTCGTTCCGCTCGCCTTCGGCTCCCTCCACGAAAAGCCCTGGCGCCAGCCGTCTCCCCGGTCTCAACAGTCTGCTTGGACTCCAACATCGCTACAGCTCCGTTCTCGCCCTCTCAGGCTCAGTAATCCTTGGAACGAATCTGTCTCACCTCACCTTGGCAGAGAGGGCGTTTCGATGAGGGACCTGAACATCGACTGCCCGGTGATGTGTCGGCGGTTGTAGCGCCATGCGTACTCGTTCAAGTAGCCCTGCAGCCAGTTGCTTGAGACTGAGTGGCAGTTGCCACGGATGCCGTTCTTGAGGTTCCCGAAGAACCGTTCGATGGTGCTCGTGTGGATTGTCCCGCTGACGTAGACACGGTCCTCATGGCGGATGCGCTTGTGCGACTTGAAGTGATCGCCAACGCGGTTCGCGTAGCCCTTCCACTCGTCGGTGAAGTGTCAATGGCCATCGGTTTCTCCCCATCGCCGGCACGAATCTCCCCACTCTCGGGTGTTGTTGAGCGTGCTCAGGTCAGGGGCTTGACCCCCTTGCCTGCGGTTGCTTGTGTGAGCCGGTAGCTGTCCTGGCCGTCTGTGGCCACCGAGGGAACGCAGGCTCATATCGCTTGACGGTCCGTTGTCCGGGGCGGGACCGGGCGGGGGTGAGTCGTCGCCGGGTGGGTTGTCCGGTAGCGGGATCTTGAGGTGGATTTCGACGCGCCATCCGGTGACGCGGATCTTCTCGATGACGAGTCGGAGCAGGCGGCGGCGGCCGTCGATGTCGAGGTCGTCGAGCGAGGTGGCGATCTGTTCGGTGAATCCTGCCAAGCGGCGGCGTAGGCGGTTCTCGGTCGCGAGCTCGGCGCTGCGGTGGGTGAGGACGGTCTTCTCCTGGGCGAGCTGGTCGCGCCGGGCCGTGATCGCGGCGGTGCGCTTGGTGAGCTCGTCGAGTTCGAGCAGCCCGGCCTGGTAGGCGTCCAGTAGTCGAGTGCGCTCGCGCTCGTTGCCGTCCAGCGCGGCATCGAGCCGTCTCAGCTGGGTGGCGACGAGCTCGTTCTCGTCGACTGGCGTTCCGGCGATCACGGCGCGTTCACCGGCGAGCAGCTGGCGGGGATCGAGGAGCACTTGGCGGACCTGCGCCCAGACGTAGTCGTCGAGTTCGTCGGCGCGGATGTTGCGCTCGGGGCAGCGACCCTCGGGCGAGTGAGCGCGCAGGACGTCATGGCCGCGGCAGTAGTAGTAGCGGTGCACGGTGCCGTTGCGGCCGCGCATCCGGTGACAGTTGCAACCGAGGTGACAGTGCCCGCACTCGATCAGACCACGCAGGAGCCACACGCCCCATTCCGCGCCGCGCGGGTTCCACTTCGAGTTGTCACGCTTGATCTGCTTGACACGGTCGATGATCGCCGGGACGGGGATCGCGATCCACTCCTCGCGGGGTCGTTCTCGGTTGCGGGTCTTGTGGTTGCGCGCACCGCGCGGGCCGTTGCCGTCCAGCGACTCGCGGCGGTTGTAGTAGACGGTGCCGATGTAGGCCTCGTTGTTGAGCAACCTGGTGATCGTAGAGGTGCCCCACGTCCGGTTGCCGGTCGGCGACGGCGTCCCGCGGTCGAGCAGGTCCATCGCGATCTGCCGTATCGATCGTCCGGTCTCGACGTAGGCGTGAAAGATCCAGCGCACGATCTCGGCCTCGGGCTCGAAGATCTCGATCCGTGCCGGTCCGCCCTCGGCGGGCACAACACGCCGGTGGCCGTATGAGGTCTTCCAGAACGGGATCTCACCCTGACGGGCTCGGTAGAGCTTGCCGCGCCGGTAGCGCTCGGCGATCTTCGCGCGCTCATATTCGGCTATCACGCCCTGCATCTGGACCAGCAGCGTGGTGGCTGGGTCCTCGCCGTGCGCGGGCCCCTCGAGGAACCGCACGCTGACCCCGAACCGGGAGAGCTCGTCGATGATCAGGACCTGGTAGGCGTAGACGCGCGCAAGCCGATCGGCGCACAGGCAGATCACGCCGTCAAGCGCGTCCGCTTCGGCAGCGTCGCGGAGGCGATCGAGTGCCGGGCGATCCAAGCGCGCGCCGGAGTACCCATCGTCGATGAACTCCTCGATCACCTCGTCGCCGTCGGCGCGGGCTGCTGCGCGGAGCGCCTCGAGCTGAGAGCTGATCGTGCCACGCTCCTGCCGGCGCTCGGTCGACACGCGCGCGTAGAGCGCGACCTTCACTGTCCCACCACCCGCAAGCGCTGACTGTGCGTGTCGCGACCGAGCAGGAACGCGTATGTGTCACACAGGTATCCCTCGCGCGGATCCTCACCACCGCACCACGGCTGCCGTGGCGCGCCGATCACCGAGCCCAAGTAGGTGGGCTCGGCCGCGGGCCATGAGATCAACCCAGCCAGGCCGCGACGCTCAAACCGGCGTGCCGAGAGCAACTCGCCCAGCTCGCCGCCGCTCAGCATGAGCTCGCGCAGTTGCTCGTAGTCGGCCTGCGCTGGCTCGGCGATCGGCCAGAACCGCTCGCTCACCCCCGCCCTCCGAGCGACTTCTCGACCGTGCGACGGTGAAGCCTGACTCCCAGCGCCGCCTCCAAGGCCGAGGCGAGCTGCGCTCCGGAGGCGTCCGGCTGTTGGCGATGGCGAGCTTGCAGGAAGGCGAGCACCTCCGGCGAGAGCTTCACCGGCCCGCGTCGTCCCGGCCGCTCGTCGAGCAACCCGACCATCCCCGAGCGCTCGAACGCCGCCTGCACCAGGTAGAACGACGCGCGCGAGTAGCCGTGCGCGTCGGCCGCAGCGGTCGCGCTCTGACCGTCGAGCACGTGCGCACGGAGCATCTCGTACTTCACCTGCACCTTGTCGAAGGAGGCGAAGAACTCCGGATGCGTACGGAACGGCTCGCCCACCACCGCGTCCGGCGCCGGGTGCAGCAGCCCGGCCTGCCCCAGAGCCCGATACCGCCCTGAGGCCGCCATCCAGCCTCACCCGCCTCTCGCCGGCTGCTGTCCAGCCATAAGCGCCGCTTGCGTAGAATCGCTGCCGTTGTTCATCGATAATCGCCGCATAGAGCGTAGCCATGACCGCGGACGGGAGCAATTGCGGCCTAAACCACTGGATGCTGCGGCCTTCTTCGCTAGACACTCTGGGGCCCCTCGCCGCCCGTGCTCACGCGCCGCAAGCGCCTGCGATACCCCGGCCGGCGGTAGATCTCGGCGTCCTCGGCGGTCAGCTCTCGCGCGAGAACACTGCGGTAGTTCAGGGTTGCGTTCCCTTGGTGTAGCGGGTGCACCTGGGGATCGCGGTCTCGCTCGGAGCGGACGGCCTGGTCGTGCCAGTCGTCCGTGACGCCCAGAACCTATCGACGGAGGGTCTCGCAGCGCGCATCCGAGACCTGGCCACGCGCGCCCGGTGCA
>JAJZID010000103.1 GCA_021810705.1 Actinomycetes bacterium | reverse complement strand
CCGAGGGCCAAAACCCTCGCTCAAAAGTCTCCGTGAAACCCGGCCTGCCTCAGGTAGCCGGAGGGCCTGCAGAGTAGGGAGTAGCAAACACCCTCTCGAACTCGGTCGGTCACGAACTTCCGAAACATTGCCGCTCACGGGTCCGGTCCTGCCTCCAAAGCGGCGGGTTGCAGGTTCGAGTCTTGTCTCCCCTGGTGGCGTGTTCTCCTTTGAGTTCTACAAAGTCCCTCGCCGGACGAGTGGAACTCAAGGGAGAGCCGTAAGCCCTTCGTCTCAGTGTCAGCTGAGAAAGACGACGGCCCCTCAGGTCACCCCGAGGGGCCGTCTCGCTTGCTGCTGCTCAACGACGGACGACCCGAGGGATGTCGGGCGGTCGTCGCTGGTGTTCTAGAAGGCGACCTCGGTCGGGTCCGCTGGCGGCGGGCCGTGGTATCCGGGCGGGTCCTGCTCCCGGTCCGGTGGGGGCGGCCCGCCGTTGGGTGGGAGCTTGCCCTCGGCGCGCAGCCGCTCGGCGACCGGCCCTTGCGGGAGGTGTAGGTCGTTTTGGAGGCGCTTGGCGAGGAAGTAGCGCAGGTAGCCGGGGGTCGGGCGCACGAACTCGTCGTCGCGGTTGGTGCGCGGGCAGCCCAGCCAGCCTTCGCGGTGGCAGATGCGCAGCCATTCGATGAGTCCGGCAGCGTTGGCGCGCAGCTGCTGGCAGCCGACCCCGATCCGCTTCGGGCGGATGGCGTGGGTGTCGCCGGCGACCTTGTAGCGCTGGCGCTGGTGGTGATGCACGCGCTCGTAGGTCTGGTGGGCCTGGCGGTAGGCAGCGTAGGCCGGTTCGGTGCGCCACAGCGGCAGCAGCCGCTTCCAGTCCGTCGAGCAGCTGATCGTCTGCTCGCGCTGGCATCCCGGCTGTGAGGGAATGAGGCACCGCACCCACAGGCGTGGGGTCGGCTGGTGGTTGAAGCGCACGAAGTGGGTCTCGCCGCCGCAGTGGCGGCATCGCGGGATGCCGTGGCGGTCATAGCTGTCCTGGTCGGTCGCGCGTCGGCCACGGCTCGGGATGACGGTCGCGATGCCCTTGCGCGTGGTCAGCTCATAGACGCTGCGGGTTGCCAGGCCACGGTCGGCCATCATCGCCACCGGCGTCCGTCCGAGCGTCTCGATCACCCCATCGAGCAGCTCCGGGTAGGTGTGGTAGTCCTGCACGGTCGCCTTCTCGAACTTGTGCAGCAACGTGCCGCCGGTGTAGTGGTCGATGACCTTGTGGTCGAGGAAGCCGAACCAGCCCTTCTTGATGTGCGCACCCTGCATGCAGATGCGGTAGCCGGCGGTCGCGTCACGCGTGCGATACCAGCAGCCTCCGCGCCGCATCCGCAGCACGCCTCGCTCGGAGTCATAGACGACATCGCGCATCGCCTCGGCGGTCGCGGCATCCTCGGCCTCGACCTCCTTGCCATGGCGAGCGTGCCGGCGGGCTCGTTCATCATCGGCGTGCAGGCGACCAACCCGCAGCGGCAAGCCACGCGCGCGACGGCGCGCTTGACGCGCGCACGCCTCACCGTCACGGCAATCATGGGCCAGCACCGCGTTCGACTCTGCTTCCGTGGCGTCGATGTGGATGGCCCGGCCGACCTTGCCGTCTGACTTGCGCACAGCCCGGCGAATGACCAGCGTGGCCGCCTCGTGAAACGCGCCGGTCGCCTGTTCAAGTTCGGCGAAGCGCTTCCAGACCGCCTGGTAGGACGGCTTGGCGGAGAACCCGCACTCCAGCCAGACCCCGGCCGAGCTCATCGCCCACCACGGCTCGATATCGACCTGCCGCGACCCGACGAACGCGAGGTAGGCAAGCGCCCAGTGGCCAGGAAGGCGCGGCCGTCCCCAGTTGCGCTCCAGGTCGGTGTCGGTGAGCAGCTTGTCCAGCCAGCGCTGATGGCGCTTCAGTTCCCGGACCGCCCACAGCTCATCGGCGAGCTGCGGCTCGCCGATGAACCGGGTCGCGCCCTTCAGCACGACCGGCATCCTCCGGTAGTTCCGGTCCATCACAGGCATCCCATGAACCTGCCACGCGACCAGGACCGGTCTGGCGTGAGCATCTCAACACTCGTCATGGGCTCACAGTAGGCGCCGCAGATCCCTTAACTTGTGAGCCTTCCGAGACCGCTCAACCTCAATGATTGCGGGCAAAGTGGTCCGTTTCGCGGCCTACTGTCAGTGGAGATGGATGCGCGACCTGACGATAGGAGTGTCGTGGAGTCTCAGCCGGTCACGCGCACCCAGGGCGAGCTGCTGACGATGGTCAGGGAGATCGCGCTGACGGTGAGCGCAGACGCGCCGCAGTCCGTGACCAAGCGCGCCTTCAACGAGGCGCGCGGCAAGATCGAGGGCTGCCCCGAAGCGAGCAACCTGTGCCGCCGGTTCAAGTCAAGCTGGCCCGCTCTGCTTGACGCGGCGCTGCGCGAAGGCACCGGCGTGCGGACTGTCCGCTCACGGTCGCGCGCGATGGCCACCGGCAACATGGGCGTCAGCAAGCAAACGGCGACGCACGCCCTGGCGATCATCGCCAACCGACTCGAAGTCCGGACGCTTCGGCCCGCCGACTACGAAGCCGAACGCAACCACCTGCTGGCGAATGCCCGTGGTGATCATCGCCGCGCGCTGGAGGAGCGCCTGCCCACTGTCGGACAGCTCGAAGCCGCTGGCGGGCGTGACTGGGACCGGCTGCTTAGCGACGCCGGCCTGGAGCGACGCGCTCGCTACCAGCCGCGCCACCGCGACCGCGCTATCGCCTTCGATGATGCGATTGAGCTGTTCCTCACCGAGATGGGCTACCTCCCGAACGAGAAGCTCATGTTGCGCTTTGCTGACGAGCGCGATATCTCGTTCCAGCGGGAGCGCAACTACACCGTCGCCCACGAGCGGATCCGAGCAGCACGAGCGCGACGCGGACTCTGGACGCCGCCGAGAGTGCCGCCGCGCCGGCTACGCCCGGAGTGGATCCCGCAAGCCCACGATCCGGCCAGCGGGCTGACGACCAAGCTGCGCCGCAACTACTGGACGCTGGAACTCGTGATGACCGGACTCCAGCAAGCCGCACGACAACTCCAGCCCGGCCAGGAACTGACGATGATCACGCTCCGCGCCCTCTCCAAGACCGACGACTCCATCCCGAGTCCGTCGATCGTGCAGTCAGTCGGCAAGCCGCACAGCGAGACCTTCGGCTCGCTACGCGACAAAGCGCTGCGTGAGGCGCAGCGCGCAGCAGCTGGTCAGACGGGGCCGACTTTGCAAATTGATACCAAAAAGCGACGATAACCCGCGCTTTTTGGTATAGTTTTGCGTATGGCCCAGAGCTTCACAGCCCGCGACACAGAGATCATCCGGCGCGCCCGCAACAAGCGCCGGGAAGTGCTCGTGCTCCGAGAAGATCATGACTGGCTGGCGGAGTATGTGTCCAGCCCGAAGGATTTGCTGCGGCGCATGGCATCCCGAGGAGCGCTCATCAAACTCGGCGGCGGGCGCTACGCGATCCCCGCCATGGGCTCCACCTCGCCGTCCTACAAGGCCTGGCAGCCCATGGTCGATGCACGGCTCGCGCCCTTGGGCGGCTACTACATCGCCGGGCTTAGCGCCCTGATCGAGCATCGACTCACCGACCTCTCCGAGTCAAGCGTGTGCGTGCTGGTCGGCTTCTGGAACTATGACCTCAACTCCGGCGAAGTCGCGGTGGCGGGGCGCGCCCTCAATGCAGCGCTCAGCCGCCGCTCCGAGATCTTCACAACCGAGTCTGGCATCGAGACGGTCCGACTATCCCGGACTGAGCGCTACCACCGGTCCAATGTTGAGCGAACGCTCGTTGATTGTCTGTGGCACCCGGAACTGTGCGGGGCCACTGAGACATGGGTGACCGCCTGGGGGCGCGCCCTGACCCACGAAGTGGATCTCGCGCAAGCGTGTTCCTACGCGCTGGTGTTAGGGCCGCGTGTCGCCTGTCGCCTTGGAGCCCTGCTCGAAATCGCGGGCGTCGGCGAGCAGGAACGCGAGATGCTCGCCGCGCGTGTCCGTGTGCCTCGGAAGCCAGCTCTGCTGGTCCCAACCGCGCTGGATATCGAGGACGCGGAACTGATGCGGAACTGGAACGTGCGCCTCAACATCTCGCGCGATCGGATCGAGGGCTGGTTGGCGTATGGCAAGTGAGCCGCTCCTTGATGTCGCCGAGGACATCGACGACCAGATCGAGCAGTTCTGCGAGAGCCGCACTCGCCTGGGGACAGAAGATGTCCTGAGAGATATCGCCCGCATCGTCTGCATCGCCAACCTCGTGCAGCAAGGCGTCCTCGACGGCGAGCAGATGGTCCTGTGTGGAGGGATGGCGATGCGCTGTCTGGACAGCCCGCGCATGTCTGTTTTCGACGGAGATACCGCCAGCGTCGCCCTGCCGGACCCAACCACCATGGCGGATTGCATCTCCTATGACGATGACGACATCGCCATCTCCGCCGAGTCATGGAAGCTCGGCGAAGACCTCATGACCTACATGCCGGTGACCTACGACGCTAGGTTCTCGGCGCTCGCCGGAGCACAGAGCGAGTTCAGCCTGTCAGTGGCAGCACGCGGTATCGAGCGACCCGCAATCCGCCGCAAGCTCAACCACCGGTACCCCTTCCAGATCCTGCGCGAGGATGTCGAAGTCCCGATCATGGACCCCGACGAGATCCTCGCCGAGAAGGTCGTCGCATGGTGGCTATTCGGTCACGCCAAGCACTACAACGACATCGGCTTTCTGACGCTGCGAATGTGGCAAGCGGGACGGCTTCAGGATCCCGAGGTCAAACGACTGGTCCGCGCGCTCGTGAACAAGAAGCTGGAGGTCAATCGCAACAGCTCCCGCGCGAATATCAAGCAACGAGTCGCCGCCCTCACCGAGGCTGAGAAACGGCATCGGCTAGAGGAGCCGGGGCTTCACGTGGATCCAAAGCGGGGCTTCAACACGCTGTCATACCTGCACGGGGATCCGCCCACAATCGAGAGCGTCAAAGCATCAGTGCAGAAACTGCTCGTGCCGCTGCTGTTCCAAAATTGAACAGGCGGTGGGAGCAGTGGCATGAGCCAAATACGAACCTCTGAGGGCAGTTTCGCCTAATCTGGCGCAATGAGAGAACTCCGGTTCCCGGCACCGTTGCAACCCGGGGATCGCATCGGCGTGACAGCACCATCTGCGGGCGTGCAGGCAGATCTTCGCCCGCGCCTTGATGTGGTTGTGCAATGGCTCGAAGAGCGAGGCTACGAAGTCGTAGTCGGCGAGTGCATGGACGGAGCGTCAGTCACGAGCGGATCACCGATCCGCAGAGCGCAAGAACTCACGCGGATGCTGACGGACCCGAGGATCCGAGCGGTGATCCCGCCATGGGGCGGAGAACTCGCGATCGAGATCCTGCCTCACCTCGACTTTGACGCGATCGGGTCAGCCGAGCCGACCTGGCTGATCGGTTACTCCGACATCTCAACGCTGCTTCTGCCCCTCACACTGTTGACGGGCGTTGCCACGCTTCACGGACAGAACCTCATGGACACGCCAAATCGGATCCCTGACGAAATCAGGCACTGGGCAGACGCGATCAGCACCAGTCCAGGAGGGCGGCTTACCCAGCGAGCATCGCTGCACCACGCTCGCCAGGAAGCACAGCACGCGTTCTTCCAAAAGCTCCGCACCGACCCGACTGCCACGGACCTGCCGCTGGAAGAGCCAGGCAGCTGGCGGCTTGGTCGCACGCCCTCTTCAAACCTGGATGTTCAAGGACGACTGATCGGCGGCTGCATTGAGGTCCTCGCACCGCTTGCAGGAAGCCGTTACGGGGATGTCCGGCGGTTCGGAGGAGAGCACGCGAAAGATGGCCTCATCATCTACCTCGAAGCCTGCGAGTCGCCGGCGCTGGATATCGCGCGCTCGCTATGGAGTATGCGACTCGCCGGGTGGTTCGAGCACGCTGTCGCAGTGCTCATCGGCCGAACCCAAGCGCCACCCTCCGCGAACTTCTCTCAGGACGACGCTGTGATGAGCGCCCTCGGGGATCTGGACATACCCCTCGTTCTAGATGTCGATTGCGGACACGTCCCGCCGCATCTATGCCTCATCAACGGGGCACATGCTCACATCGTCATAGACGAGCACACCCAGCGCATCACTCAGACCATCGGATAGGCGCAGCTCACAGCACAGCCGAATGCTCGACGCCGGTTCGCCCGTGCTGGTGCAGAGACAAGCATCGGCAGCTGGTCAAACACGGCGGCTCGCGTCCAGATAGGGTGACCTCGCGCGTAGGAGGATCGGCCGTCGGACTCCTTCCACCCCCACGATCACTGGGGATGGCGACTTTGTAGAACAGTCGCTGGTTCGGAAGTCGTTTAGCAAAAGGGCTTTCAGGGTCTCAAGACCACTCGGTTGGTGGGCTTTAGGCCCGGGGACTCACAGCAGGGAGTCACAAATCGGGCGCTGAATCGGGGCGCGTGGCGGCCGCCGCGTCGCACCCCAGCGGTGCACCGGCCGTGGGGCGCGCCGAATTGACCGCGACACCGGTCTCAGATAGGTTCGCTGCGACATGGCGCACAGACGCTCGTTCACCAGCCAGCTCTACCGTGCAGCCAGGGTCTCGAACAACATCAGCTCCCTCTCGAACCCGAAGCGCGCCGCCCGCCACGCCAATAACGTCGCCGTAGGCCGAGCACTCGGCAAAGCGGGCTTCTGGCGAAGCCTCTGGAAGTAGACGCGCCAGCGGGTCCAGAGCCACATCCGGCGGGTGATTTGGGCGCGCGATAAGTCGCCAACGCGATAGCGAACGCCGACTGGCCTTGCGGAGTGGAAGCGATAGCGGCGCGCCAGGCAGGAGCCTGCCCTCCCGTGATACGTCACCGCATCGTGATGATATGATGCGGTGATGTCAAAGGTGCGTACCACAC
>JAJZID010000102.1 GCA_021810705.1 Actinomycetes bacterium | reverse complement strand
ACGCCCCAGTCGTGATCAAGTAGACACAACCCCGACACCCCAAAACCCTCGCGCTCCCAGCAAATAAGCCAGATCTCGCCGCATCACCGGGGGTAACTTCGGCTTAGACGCCACGCAGTGAACTTTGTGAGCTGGACCACCGGATCGGGTGGTCCAGCTCACAAAGAACGCGAGGGAGAGCCGGCCGAGCTCGCCTTTGGGCCTAGTTCTCGCTGCCCAGACGGTCCCAGCAGTAGAGCTCGAGGCACTCTGCGGCCAGGCGCCTGCAGCGCTCCTCGGTCAGCCACGGCAACACCTGGTCCAGAGCCTCTTCGTCGCCGAGCCCGGCGTCAAAGGCATCCTCGCCGCGAAAGCCGGCAGCGATGCGCAGCGCCTCACGGCGGTTCTCGCCGAGCGACGGGAAGACGTTGACGAGGAACTCCTTGTTCGGAACCGGGTGGCCGACCTCGAGCGATGCGTGCCAGGCGGCGAGCAGCGAGAGGTCGTGCTCGTCAAGGTCGGCAACCGCGCGCGAGTAGTGCGAGAGCAGCTCGGACTCGGGGATCTCATCGACCCAGGCGGCGACGACCTCTCCGAGGATCTGGCGTCGCGCCTCGCGTCCGACTGAATCGGCGATGACGCGGATCGCGTCCTGCGGCTCGATGAAGCAAAGTGACATGGTGGCTCCGGCTTGGGCTTGTTCTCCGTCGCGCAATGTAGGTGCCCGGCCGGACGGAGCCACCCGCCCTCAGACGGTCGAGGCGGGGAGTCCCAGCGCGTGCAGGGCTTTCCGCTGAAGCACCGACATGGCCTCTGGATCAGCGTCCGCCTCACCGGCGGCGCGCGCACCCGTCCCCCAGTCGTGCAACGCCAGGTCCAGAGCGGCCAGCGGGACCTCACAGGCGTCTGCCAGGTTCGCCGCACGGCGCTCGAGTAGCTGCCGCTCGCCGATCCCAAACGCCCGTTTGGCCGCCCACGTCGCCTCGTTCTCGCCGCTCAGGTAGAGCTGGCCCGCCGCCAGCGCGTAGAGGCCGAGTCCGCCGAGCAGGGTGAGCAGCTCGAAGCTGACATCACGGGTGAAGCCGTGAACGGTGCCCAGGCGCTCGAAGTCACGATCAAAGCGCCGCTCGGGCGCCCAGGCCGTCTCACCGGCGAGACCGGTGGCCAGCGAGCCCTGGCGCTCGCCCCAGCTTCGCACCCCAGCCAGCGCGGCCTCCCGCAGAGCCTCGGAGTCGATGCCACGCGGGCCGCTCAGCACATGCTCCAGCGCGCGTTCGGTGCGGACACCGAGATCACCGGGCGCCACCAGCTCGCGCCAGGCCGCGGGGGCGTCGTGCAAGCGCTCACCGGCCGCGACGCTCGCCATCAGCTCGAGCCGCGCGGCGGCGAAGCCGATCTCGCCGGCCAATCGGGCAGCGTCCTCGCCAGAACGCAGCCCGGGCACCAGTGGCGAGCTGTAACCATCGTCGGCGCCGCGGGCCAGGCGCCGTACGCGCAGGCCGCCGGGGCGGGTGCCGACGCCCGGACGGGGCGTCGCGCGCGCACGCTGCGGCGCCGCAGGCGCCGGCCTTGGTGCGCGGACACGCGGTTGCGTTGACCGAGGGGCGCTGGAGGAGACCACCGGGCGCACCTCAAAGTTCTGCTCACGGGCACAGATCGTGCAGTTGGCGAGCAGGCGGTTGTGACGGCAGAAGCTGGGCACGGCTCTAATCCTGACACGCCCGCAGCATCAGGGTTGGTGCTGGGAGACCCGGTTCCATCCGGGCCTCCCAGCTGGCCGGAGAAGTGGGGGCGCATTTCTCCGGCTGCTTGGGCGGGGTCTTGCCACCCAATGCTTGACCGCTTAAACGTAGCCGCTGCGAGGCCGCCGCTCAGTGAAGAAAAGGCAAAGAACCGTCGCGGACGGCTTCAGTCAGTCTCGCGACGCTGGCCCGGGCCGGTGAAGAACTGATCGCCCGGACGCACGGTGCCAGCCGCCTCCGCCTCGTGACGCAGGGTGCTGTCAGGCTCACCACTCCAGGCGCCGATCGCCAAAAGCTCCCGGTCCTGGTCCATCGGAGTGCCGCCGAGCGCGCGGTTGACCACGCGCGCGCACTTGCGCCCCTCGGCGATGGCCGTCACGACCAGCGACTGGCCAATGCGCGCATCACCGCAGGCGAACACACCCTCGTGCGAGGTCTTGTACGTGCGTTCGGTGCGGATGTTGCCGCGGCGGTCCAGATCCAGCTCCAGATCAGCCACAAGCCCCGTGTGCTCGGGGTGCTCGAAGCCGATCGCGATCAGCACCAGGTCGGCGTCGACCACAAACTCGCTGCCTGGAACCGGCGTGAGATCACGCGAGGAAGCCCCGGTCACCTTGCGCGCGTAGACATGCGTGACCTGCCCCTGCTCGCCGCCGAAGCCGAGCACCTCGGTGCCCCAGCGCCGCTCTCCCCCTTCCTCCAGTGCGTAGGTCATCGCCGTGCGCTTCGGCGGCAGCGGCCACGGGTGGCGCGGGTCGGAGTTGCGCAACTCCGCGTAGACGTCGAGGATCCGGGCGCTGGCCGCCCCCTCCCGCAGCGCATTGGAGATGCAGTCCATGCCCGTGTCTCCGCCGCCGATCACGATCACGTGCTTGCCGGCGGCGGTGATCGTCTGTGCCGGATCGACCTCGCGTGCGGGCCGGCCCGCGTGCTTGGCCACCCAGCGGTTGCGTTGGTAGAGATAGTCCATGGCGAGGTGGATGCCTGCGTTCTCGCGGCCGGGGACGTCGAGGTCGCGTGACACACGTGAGCCGATCGCGACAACCAGGGCGTCGTGATCGCCCTTCAGCCGCGGCACCTCAATGTCAACTCCAACCTCAGTGTTGTACCTGAACTCGATTCCCTCCTGCTCCAGGATCACAACACGCCTGTCGATCACGTCCTTCTCGAGCTTGGCGTCTGGCACACCGAAACGCATCAGACCACCGGGGCCCTCGTCGCGCTCGTAGACCGTCACCCGGTGGCCGATGCGGTTCAGCTCAGCCGCCACCGCCAGGCCGGCCGGACCCGCGCCGACCACGCCGACGCTCTTGCCCGAGCGCCTGGCGGGCGGCTCTGGCACGATCCACCCCTCAGCGAAGGCGCGCTCCGCGATCGCCAGCTCGATCTGCTCGATCGTCACCGGCTCGTCGGCGATCGCCAGCACGCAAGCGGACTCGCACGGCGCCGGGCAGATGCGCCCGGTGAACTCCGGGAAGTTGTTGGTCGTGTGCAGCTCGTCAATCGCCTCGCGCCACTTACCGCGATAGACCAGGTCGTTCCAGTCCGGAATCAGGTTGCCAAGCGGACACCCCTCGTGGCAGAACGGCACACCGCAGTCCATACAGCGCGAAGCCTGACGCTTGACCTCAGGCTCAGGCTGCACTTCGAAGTACGGCTCGTAGTCCGCCACGCGTTCGCGCGGGTCGCGCTTGTTGAAGCCCACGCGATGGATCTTCAGGAAGGCACCGAGCTCACCCACGGCCGTCAGCTCCCGCGGCGCTGACCGCTCGAGCGTCGCTGCCGGCCAGCGGGCCGGCAGCGGCAGCCAGCCGCGTCTGGCGCTCGAGCGCCAGACGGTAGTCGCGTGGCATCACCTTGACGAAGCGCTCGCGCGCATGCTCCCAGCGAGCCAGCACGTTGCGCGCCACCAGCGAACCGGTGCGCTGCGCGTGCTCGGCGATCAGCGCCCGCAGCTCCTCGTCGTCCTGTGCAGTGAGCGGCTCGAGGTCGACCAGGTCAGTGTTGCAGCGACCGCCAAAGCGACTGTCGGAGTCGTAGACGTAGGCGATGCCGCCGCTCATGCCGGCGGCGAAGTTGCGGCCCGTGGGACCGAGCACGACCACCCGTCCGCCGGTCATGTACTCGCAGCCATGGTCGCCCACACCCTCCACCACCGCCACCACACCGGAGTTGCGCACGGCGAAGCGCTCGCCCGCCAGGCCGCGGAAGAAGGCGCGGCCGGAGGTGGCCCCATAGATCACGGTGTTCCCGACGATCGTGTTCTCCTCCGCACGGAACAGCGCCGCCTCGGGCGGGCGCACGACCAGCACCCCGCCTGACATCCCCTTGCCCGCGTAGTCGTTGGTCTCGCCGCGCAGGGTCAGGGTGACCCCGGACGCGAGCCAGGCACCGAAGCTCTGCCCGGCCGAACCGGTGAACTCGATGCTGATCGTGTCGTCGGGCAGCCCCTCCGGGCCGAGGCGACGGCTGATCTCGCCAGAGAGGATGCCGCCGACCGTGCGGTTGACGTTGCGCAGTCCGATCGGTCCGAGCTTCACCGGCTCGCGGCGCTCGAGCGCAGGCGCACACTGACGGACCAGCCCCCAGTCGAGCGCATCATCGAGCACCGGCTCCGGTCCGCGCATGCGCCGCCGGGCGACGTCCGCCGGCACCTCCGGGCTCGCCAGAACCAGGGAGAGGTCCACCCGCTGGGCCTTCCAGTGATCGATCGCCGCCTCTGCGTCGAGCAGCTCGCTGCGACCGATCATCTCCTCGAAGCGGCGGACGCCAAGCTGCGCCATCAGCCTGCGCACCTCTTCGGCGACATGCATCAGGTAGTTGATCACGTGGTCGGGGGTGCCGCTGAAGCGGGCACGCAACACGGGATCCTGAGTGGCGACGCCAACCGGACACGTGTTCAGGTGGCAGACGCGCATCATGATGCAGCCCATCGCGATCAGCGGCGCGGTGGAGAAGCCAAACTCGTCGGCGCCGAGCAGCGCAGCCACAACGACGTCACGGCCGGTCTTCATCTGGCCGTCGACCTCGACCGTCACGCGGCTGCGCAGATCGTTGAGCATCAGTGTGTGCTGCGTCTCGGCCAGACCGATCTCCCAGGGCATGCCAGCCCCGTGGATCGACGACTGCGGCGAAGCGCCGGTGCCCCCCTCCCCGCCTGAGATCGTGAGGTGATCGGCGTTGGCCTTGACCACCCCGGCGGCGACGGTGCCGACCCCCACCTCGCTGACGAGCTTGACCGATACGCTGGCCTGCGGGTTGGCACAGCGCAGGTCGTAGATCAGCTGCTTGAGATCCTCGATCGAATAGATGTCGTGGTGCGGGGGCGGTGAGATCAGGCCAACCCCCTCGGTCGAATGGCGGATCCGAGCGATGTAGGCGTCGACCTTGTGACCGGGGAGCTGCCCGCCCTCGCCTGGCTTGGCGCCCTGCGCCATCTTGATCTGAAGCTGGTCGGCGTTGACCAGATAGTGGGTCGTGACGCCAAAACGGCCCGATGCGATCTGCTTGATCTTCGAGCGCCGGTCATCCCCGTTGGCGTCGGGCGTGAAGCGCGCCGGATCCTCGCCGCCCTCGCCGGTGTTGGACTTGGCGCCCAGGCGGTTCATCGCGATTGCCAGCGTCTCGTGCGCCTCGCGGCTGAGCGCGCCAAGCGACATCGCACCCGTGGTGAAGCGCTTGACGATCTGCGCCGCCGGCTCGACCTGGTCGAGCGGGATCGGCTCGGAGAGGGTCCTCAGCTTCATCAGGCCGCGCAGCGAGGAGTGCCTGGTCGCCTCGGCGTCCACGAGCCGAGCGAACTCCTCATATGTCTGCCAGCCATCCCCGCCCTGGCGACGGACCGCGTGCTGCAGCTTGGCGATCGTGTCCGGATTCCAGTTGTGCAGCTCACCGTCCCGGCGCCACTGCATCACGCCACCAACCGGCAGCAGCTCGCGCTCCGTGCGCGGGTAGGCGCGGAAATGACGCTCCAGCGCCTCGGTGGCGAGGTCGCGCAGGCCAATGCCGCCGATCCGCGAGGCGGTGCCGGTGAAGTGACGCTCAACAAGCTCACGCTCAAGACCGACCGCCTCGAATATCTGGGCGCCACAGTAGGACTGGATCGTCGAGATTCCCATCTTGGAGATCGTCTTCAAAAGTCCCTTGCCGATCGCCTTGACGATCCGCTTCTCCGCTTCCTCGCGATCGAGATCCTCGGGCAACAGCGCCCGGTCGGCGAGCTCGTCGAGCGACTCGAACATCACGTACGGGTTGATGGCGGAGGCACCAAAGCCGATCAGGGTGGCCATGTCGTGAATCTGGCGCGGTTCGCCGGACTCGATCACCAGACCGGTGCTCAGACGCGTGCCGCGGCGCACCAGGTCCTGGTGCACGGCGGCGACGGCAAGCAGCGACGGCATCGCCACGCGCTCGGCCCCCAGGTTGCGGTCAGACAGAATCAGAATGTTCGCGCCGTTGTCAACGTAGCTGGCCGCCTCTTCGCAGAGCGCGTCCAGGCGTCGGGCCATGCCGTCCTCGCCGTCCTGCACCGGCCATGTGATGTCGAGCGTGGCTGCGTCGAAGATCTCATGCGAGACCTGACGCAGCTTCTCGAGCTCGTGGTTGCGGAGGATCGGCTGGTCCATGACCAGCTGGTGAGCCTGCTCGGGAAGCTCGGCCAGCAGGTTGCGCTCACGTCCCACCCCCACCTGAAGGCTCATCACGACCTGCTCCCGCAGCGGGTCGATGGGCGGGTTGGTGACCTGCGCGAAGAGCTGCTTGAAGTACGCAAAGAGCGGTGGCTGGCGATCCGAGAGGACGGCCAGAGCCGTGTCGTTGCCCATCGAGCCGACCGGCTCCTCGCCCCTGGCGGCCATCGGCGCGATGATCAGCTTGAGATCCTCCTGGGAGTAACCGAAGGCGAGCTGCTTGGCCCGCAGCGGCTCGATCCGCGGCACCCGCGGCTCCCGCTCGGGCAGGTCGTCGATGTGGACCACCGCCTTCTGGTACCAGTCACCGTAGGGCTGCCGTCGCGCAACGTGACGCTTGACCTCCTCGTCGTCGACGATCCTGCCCTGCTCCAGGTCGAGCAGAAACATCTTGCCCGGGGCCAGACGGCCCTTGCGCGCAACGTGCTCCGGGGCCACGGTCAACACACCGGCCTCCGAGGCGAGCACCACGTAGCCCTCGGTGTCCTGGATCCAGCGTCCGGGACGCAGCCCGTTGCGGTCGAGCGTCGCGCCGGCGATCTTGCCGTCCGTGAAGACAACCG
>JAJZID010000101.1 GCA_021810705.1 Actinomycetes bacterium | reverse complement strand
ATCAGCTCGACCACAACATCCTCGGCGGCCACACGCTCGAGCTGATCCTCGGGCGCACGCTGTGGGGTGGGTGCCGGCGCCGCCAGATGCGGTTCAGGGCGGCCGGCGCCCGCTGGCGCCACCGGCCGGGCGATCAGTTCTGCCAGGCTCTGCTCGTAGGACGGCGCACCGACCATCCGCTGAGCCTCTGCCACGGCTGGGTGCGTCAGCGCTTCGCCGACGCTCACGCCGAACTCGCCGGCCGCGACCTCCGCCAGCGCGCGACGCCACTGCAGCCCGTCGGCCCGTCCGGCTGCGTCTTGGACCATTGCCTCCAGGCGGTCAGCGTCGATCGTGACGAGGTCGGCGTGGGTGGTGGCGGCGGCCCGGTATGCGCCGCGCAGGCGTTCCACGAGCGCTGCCCGGCCGCGCTCGGCGATCCGCTCAGCAGCCACTTCCACCTCGGTCTGCATGTCTGTCATATGCGTGCCTCCTCGAGAAAGGCCTTGACCTCCTCCAGGAAGGCCGCGGCATGGTGACCGTAGACGATCCGGTGGTCTACCGCCAGCGAGAGTTGCATGGTATGGCCTGCCACCACCTGCCCGTCGCGCACCACCGGTACGTCGCGGATCGGGCCGAAGGCGAGTGCGCCAGCCTGGGGCGGGGTGATGAGCGGCGTCAGCGCGACGATGGCGTACTCGCTCAAGTCAACCACCGTGAAGGTGGCGCCGGCCAGCTCGGCTGGGTGCAGCTCCTGCTCACGGGCGCGCGCGTAAAGGCCGGCCAGCTCGGCGCCGAGCTCGGCAGCCGAGCGCTGGTCGGCGTCAAAGACCGTGGGTGTCGCGTAGAGACCCTCGCCGACGAGCGTCACGCCTATGTTGACGCGGCCGTGCAGCTCGTAGCGACCGTCACGGTAGGAGCCGTTGACGCGTGGCACGGTGCGCAGGGCGTGTGCGGCCGCCGCGATGACGGCCGCGACGATCCCACAGCCGAGCTCGCGCTCGCGCTCGAGCAGCACGTCGACGGCTGCGATGCTGCTGAACTCGACGGTCGGCACGGTCGCGCGGCTCTCGGCGCTGCGCCGGGCGAGCAGGCGCTCCTGACGGTCCGGCTCGAGCGTCGTCGTCTCGCCCTTCAGGCCGTGATCGCCCAAGCCGTGCTCGGCTTGGGCGTGCCCCGAGAGCGGTGTCACCGGCTCACTCATCCGCAGTCACGATAACCGGAAACGGCCTCCGGCGGGGTTGAAGGTCGCAGCCGGCGGACGGGCCCGAGGTTGCGGCCCCGCCTGGCTGCTCAACCGTGGATCAGCCAACCGTCGAGTGCGCGGGCGGCCTCCATGACCGCTTCCGAGAGGGTCGGGTGGCCGTGGATCGCGTGCGCGACCTCCGGGTAGCCGCCCTCGAGCAGCTTGGCGTTGACCAGCTCCTGCACCAGCTCGGTCGCCTTGGCGCCGACGATGTGCCCGCCCAGAAGCTCGCCGTAGCGCCGGTCGCCGATCAGCTTGACCATCCCCTGACGGTCGCCATAGACGGTCCCGGCACCAACGGCACCGTACGGGACCTTGCCGACCACCACATCGTGGCCCTGCGCGCGCGCCTGCTCCTCGGTCAAACCGAAGCTCGCGACGTTCGGGGTGCAGAACGTCGCCCTGGGGATGTCCGGGTAGCTGATCGGATGGGTTGGCAGGCCGGCCGCGTCCTCAACGGCGATGACACCCTCGTCAGAGGCCTTGTGCGCGAGCGCGGGCCCGGCGACCAGATCACCGATCGCGTAAACGCCAGGCACGCTGGTGCGCATCGCCCCATCAACAGCGACGAGGCCACGCTCATCAAGCGCCACGCCCGCCTGCTCGAGCCCAAGCCCCTCCACATCCGGCCCACGACCGGCTGCGATCACCACATAATCAGCCTCGCCGGTCTGCTCACCGTAGGCGAAGCTCACCTTCGACCCGCCGCTTGCAACGTTCGTGACCAACGTGCTCGTGTGAACCTCGATCCCCTGCTTTTTGAAGCCGCGCTCCGCAAGGCGGGAGATATCGGCGTCCTCGGCCGGCAGCACACGCTCAAGCGCCTCAAACAGCTTGACCTCGGTCCCAAGCCGCGCGTAGGCGGAGGCGATCTCAGAACCCGACGCACCCGAGCCGATCACCGCCAGCGAACCTGGCAGCTCACTGAGCGCCCACGCCTCCTCGGTGCCGATCACCCGCCCGCCAAACTGCGTGCCCGGGATCGGCCGCTTCACCGAACCGGTCGCCAACACCACGAAGCGTGCCTGGTAGCTCGCCCCGGCGACGCTCACAGTCCGCTCCGGGCCGAGCGTGCCAGAACCGTCTATCACCGTCACACCGTTCTTCTTCAAAAGACCTGCGACACCACCGGTGAGCGTTGTGACCACCCGGTTGCGACGCTCCATCACCGCGCTGAAGTCCACGCTCGGCGCACCAACGCTGATGCCGAACTCACCCGCCTCACGGATCTCCGCCAGCACATCGGCCGTACGCAGCACCGCCTTGGCCGGAATACAGGCATAGTTCAGGCAGCGCCCGCCGATCTTGTCCTTCTCGATCACAGCGGTTTTGAATCCGAGCTGGGCGGCCCTGATGGCGGTGACGTAGCCGCCCGGCCCCGAGCCAATCACGATGACGTCGAAAGTGTTATCTGGCACGTCTAGAGAGGCTAGCGGCCCGGCGGCCCGGCGGGCCGCTCGGTGGCAGGCGCCTGGATGCGACCGAGCACCCGCACGAGCTTCCAGAACAGGAAGCCGCCGCCGCCGATGAACAGCAGCGGCACGATCACGCCGAGCAGGTTGCTGGCCTCGATCAGAAACAGCGCGAAGAGCAAGATGATCAGCGTCAGCAGGGCCATGAAGACCAGCAGCGCGGCGGCTGAGCGGCGCCACATCCCGGCTGCCAAGGCCAGCATCACGAACACGAACGGCACCAGCTCGCCGACCGGGAGCCTGCCGCCCTGGAGCTTTGCGCCCGCCAGGAAGGCGACCACGTTGACGGCCGCCGCCAGCAGCGCGACGGCGCTGGCGAGCCGCAGCGGCCAGGGCCTTTCGCCCGGCTCGAGCGGCTCGAGTTGCGCCCGCGCGGCGGCGTTCTGCGCCTCGGTCCGGGCGCGGTAGCGCTCGAGGAAGTCAGCGGGCGTGGTGATCTCGGCGCGCAGCACGCTGGCGGCAAGGGCCGGATCGCTGGTCTGGGCGATGGCCCGGAGCACCGCGATCCGCTGCGCCCCGGCGGCGGCGACCGCACCGGTGTTGTGCGGCTCGATGCCGCCCACCGCGAAGAACGGCAGCTTCGAGTTGCGCGAGGCGAAGGTCACAAGCGACGTGCCCACGGGCCGCGCCTGCGGCCGGATCGGCGTCGCGTGCACCGGTCCGACGCTGATGTAGTCAAGCGGCAGCGACTGGGCGGCGAGGATCTCCTCGGGCGTGTGTGCGGAGGCGCCGAGCAGCCTGTCCGGCCCGATCGTGGCGCGCGCCTGCGCGAGGTCGATCGTGGGCGTGTCGATGTGCACGCCGTCGGCGCCGGCGCGTCCCACCAGCTCGGGCCGGTTGTGGAGCATGAAGAGTGCGCCGTGGCCGTCACACAGCGACCGCAGGTGCGCGGCCGCCGCGAGGATCTGTGTGTCGTCGAGCTCGTCTGCGCCGTCGGTGAGCAGCTCCACCATGTCGACGCCGCCGCGCAGGGCGGCCTCGACACGCGCAGCATCGATACCGTCGTGGGCGGCCGCGACGAGGTAGTAGAGGCGGGCTTGCGCGAGGCGGGCGCGAGGGTCTGCGAGCACGCCTGCGAGTCTGTCAGGCGTGCGCCGCGCGCGGCTCTGCCGGCGCACGTGCCGGGCCGCGCTGATCTACGATCGAGTCTGGTGAGCGGTCCTGACGTCCAGCCCCGAAGCCGCACTCTCGACGAGATCTTCGACGACTGGGAGGACGCCTGGTCAGATCAGGATGAGAACGCCTTCCGGCGCGTGTGCAGCGCGGAGCTGCACTACGAGGATCCGCTCACACCCGAGCCGCTCGAGGGCATTCCGGCGCTGCTCGCTCACGCGGACCGGCTGTGGCAGACGTTCCCCGACGCGCGGCTCGAGCAGCTGTGCCCGCGGATCGGCGATGGCCGCATGGCGGCGGCGCCCGCCAAGCTGCTTGCCACCCACCGCCGGCCGATCGGCGGCCTACCGGCGACCGGCCGTTTCATCGTGGTGCCGGTGATCTTCTACTGCGAGCTCGAGCGCGACCGCCTGCTGCGTGTGCGCGCCTTCTACGACCTCTACGACGCTGCTGTGCAGCTGGGCGCGCTGCCGGGCCGGGGGAGCCTCAGTGAGAAGGCGCTCCTGATGCTCCGCGGCTTCGGGCTGCGCGGCGGCGGCCGCTAGGCCCACCCCCGCGTAAACTGCGCAACTTGCGACCAACCGACTGTCTCACGGGCGAGGAGCTGGACGCCGAGCAGCTGCGCGAGCTGATCGACCGCGCCGCTCACCTGAAAGCCAACCCCCACGCCTCGGCCGCGCTCGCCGGACGCACCGTCGCGCTGATCTTCCAGCGCCACTCGACCCGCACCCGCGTGAGCTTCGAGGCCGGCATCCACGAGCTGGGCGGCCACCCCATGGTCCTGCGCACCGAGGACACCCAGCTGGCCCGCGGCGAGTCGATCCGCGATACCGCCCACGTGCTCTCTCGTCACGTGGCCGCGATCGGCATTCGCACCGGCCCCGATGCGCTCGCCGCCGAGCTCGCCGAGCACGCCACGGTGCCGGTGATCAACATGTTGACCGAGCTCCATCACCCCTGCCAGGCGTTCGCCGACCTGCTCACGCTCAAGGAGTCCTTCGGTCACCTGGACGGCCTCAAGCTCGCCTACGTCGGTGACGGCAACAACGTCGCGCGCTCGCTGGCGATCATCGGCGCGCGCGCCGGGCTCACCGTGGCCGTCGCCGCCCCCGACGGCTACCAGCTCGAGCCGGTCGCCGGCGCACAGCTGACCGACGACCCCTACGAGGCGGTTCGGGACGCGAACGCCGTCTACACCGACGTCTGGGTGAGCATGAACGACTCCCCCGACAGCGCCGCCGCGCGCATGCAGGCCCTGCGCCCCTACCAGCTGAGCGACGAGCTGTTGGCCGCCGCCGCCCCCGGCGCGATCGCGCTGCACTGCCTGCCCGCCCACCCCGGCGAGGAGATCACCGAGTCGGTGCTCTACGGTGAGCGCCAGCGCATCTGGGACCAGGCCGAGAACCGCCGTCACGCCCAGAAGGCGCTGCTCGAGCTGCTCTGCGCCTAGCCTGCGGGGCTCTCGCCGCTGCTTCGAGCCCCGCATCGCACGCGCCCACCAACCCGCCCATGAACCAGACCACTCAAGCCCCCCGGCCCCATCGCGGCGACGAGCTGACCGTCACGGTCGCGTCGCTCGCTCACGGCGGCGCCGGCGTCGCCCGTCACGACGGTTACGTGCTGTTCGTGCCCGACACGGTGCCGGGCGACCGGGTGCGTGTGCAGGTCGGCAAGGCCAAGCGCGCCTATGGCGAGGCGCGCATGATCGAACTGCTCGAGCCGGGCCCGGACCGCATCGCACCGCTGGCTGACCATCCCGGCGCCCCCTGGCAGGTGCTGCCCTACGCGCGTCAGCTCGAGATCAAGCAGGCCCAGGTGGATGACGCGCTGCGGCGGATCGGCCACCTGGACGGCTACGAGCTTGAGCCGATCGTGCCGGCGGTCGAACAGTGGCGCTACCGCAACAAGCTCGAGTACTCGTTCGGCTCAGACCCCTCGGGCCGGCTGATCTGCGGCTTTCACGCTCCGGGGCGCTGGGAGGAGATCGTCGAACTGAGCGATTGCCTGCTGGCTTCGCAGGCCGCCAACGCCGCCCGTGAGCAGGTGGTCGGCTGGTGTCGCGAGCAGGGGCTCAGACCCTACGACCGGCGCACCGGCGAGGGTTTCCTGCGCAACCTGGTGGTCCGCGAGGGCCGCCGCAGCGGCGAGCTGCAGGTGCGCCTGGTGACCGCCCCGGGGACGCTCGACGGTGACGGCCTGGCCCAGGCGGCCACGCGCGCCGGCGGGCTGCTGTGGACCAGGCAGGCGAGTGTCGCTGAGAGCACCGCGGGCGGTGAGACCGAGCTGGTCGCCGGTGTGGAGCGCTTCGCGGAGCGGATCGGCCCGCTCGAGCTCGAGATCTCCGCCGAGGCGTTCTTTCAGACCAACACGGAGATGGCCGAGCAGCTCTACGGTCTGGCGGTCGCCTACGCCGAGCTTGGGCCCTTTGAGCGCGTCTACGACCTGTACTGCGGGATCGGCACGATCGGCCTGCTGATGGCCCCACGCGCCGCCGGGCTGTGGGGGCTCGAGATCGTCCCTGAGGCGGTCGCCGACGCGATCGCCAGCGCCCGGCGCAACGAGATCCAAAACGCGCAGTTCTTCGCCGGCGACGTGCGCCTGGCGCTGGGCGAGCTGGTCACGCGCGCCGGCCGGCCGGACGTGCTGGTCGTGGACCCGCCGCGTGCAGGCCTCTCGCAGAAGGTTGTGCGCAGGATCATCGAGGCCTCCCCGAAACGGATCGTCTATGTCTCCTGCAACCCGACGACGCTCGCCCCCAACGCCGCCCAGCTGGTTGAGGCCGGTTACGAGCTTGTCAAGGTGCGTCCGGTTGACATGTTCCCGCAGACACCGCACATCGAATGCGTCGCGGCGCTCGTGCGCCGCTCCGGATAGGTAGGCTTCGAGGGGCAGATGCGTGCGGTCGTGATCAGGGACGGCGGGATTCTCGTCGAAGCGCGCCCCGACCCCGACCCCGGGGCTTCCGAGGTGCTGGTCCGTGTGCGCGCCGCGGGGCTGAACGGCGCTGATCTTCTGCAGCGCGCCGGGAGCTATCCGGTTCCACCCGGCGTTCCTGCCGACATGCCCGGCATGGAGTTCGCCGGCGAGGTGCTGCGCAACGGCCCGCGCGCCGAGCGCTTCAACGTCGGCGACCGGGTGATGGGCCTGATCGCCGGTGCCGGGCAGGCGGAGCTC
>JAJZID010000100.1 GCA_021810705.1 Actinomycetes bacterium | reverse complement strand
ACCGCTCTGCAGATCCTCGCGCGGCTCGGTGCCGCCACGATCTCCACCGACGCCGTCGTCCACGAGCTCTACGACTCTTCGACCGTCCGCGACGCGGTGGTCACGCGGTTCGGCCCGCGGGTCGCGCCCGATGGTGTCGTTGACCGCTCGGCGCTCGCGCAGCGCGTCTTTGCTGCCGACGCGGGCGGTGCGGGTGGCGACCGGGAGTGGCTTGAGCAGTTGCTCTGGCCACTGGTGCGCCAGCGCGTGTACGAGTGGCGCGCGGCCACGTTGGCCGGCGGTGGCCCGCCGCCTGTGGCGCTCGTGGTTGAGGTGCCGCTCCTGTTCGAGTCCGGCAGCGAAGGGATGTATGACGCGACCATCGCCGTTGTGGCCGACGGGCGGCTACGTGAGTCGCGCGCTGGCAGCCGCGATCACCGCGCGTTGGCCGAGCGCGAGCATCGCCAGCTCGCCCAGGAGGACAAGGCGTCGCGTGCAACATACGTGGTGGTGAACGACGGTGACGTTGGCGAACTCGAGGCCAAACTGTCGGCGATCCTTGTCATGCTGAAGGGGCGATGGTCGCAACCCTGAGACCGGTCAGCCGCCGGCGCCGAATCTGGCGGCGGCGAGTGCTGGCGCTCGTCGCTCTGATCGGTGTGCCTGTCCTCGTTATCGCTGCCTGGCCGCTGGCAACCCGGGTGATTGAGCATTTCGAGCTGCCGCTGCGCTACGCGCCGCTCATCCGCCAGCAGGCGGCTGCCAAGCACCTCGACCCCGCGCTCGTCGCCGCCGTCATCTACGCGGAGACGCGCTTTCGCCCGCGCCCATCCCCGACTGGCGCCGAGGGGCTGATGCAGATCGAGCCCGCCACAGCCAGGTTCCTCGCCCGCCGCTCCGGCGGCCACCGCTTCCGCTTGGCCGACCTGGACGCGCCAGCGGTCAACATTGCCTACGGCACCTACTACCTACGCTACCTGCTGAACGCCTATGCCGGCAGCACGGTGCTCGCGCTCGCCGCCTACAACGGCGGTGAGACCAACGTGGATGACTGGCTCGCTTCGGCCCGCGCCGCCCACCGCCACTTTGTCACCGACGACATTCCGCTCCCTCAGACGCGCGCCTACGTCACCGAGGTGCTCTCCGAGCAGCGCGTCTACCGCCGTCGCTACGCTCACCAGCTCGGCTACAGCGGCTGATCCTCCCTCCACATCAGCCAGCCAACGGCCATCTCGTAATCGAGCCCGTCGCCAGCCGACAGCGGGCGGCAGCTGTCGGGCCCGATCGCCTCGGCTCCCAGCAGCGCCCGTGTCTCCGCCAGCCCCGGTTTCACGCAGACGCCCGTGATCAGCCGGCCATCTGGTGCGCGGAACTCCGGCTCGCCGCCCGCCCGACCCGTCACCGTGAACCCACCCTCGTGCACCAGCCGGTGGTGGTGTGAGCAGAGCTCGAGCAGGTTGTCGATCTCGGTCGCCCCGCCCCGCGCCCAGTGTTCGATGTGATGGGCGTGCAGGTACCGGCTGTGCGTGCACCCCGGGAAGCGGCAGCCCTGATCGCGGCTGCGCAGCGCCCGCCGCAGCGCCGGTGGGATCGCCCGCGTCCTGCGGCCCACCGAGAGCGGCTTGCCGTCCCGTTCGATGATCGCCACCAGCGCGGCGTCGCAACCCAGGCGCCGCACCGTCTCCGGCGCCAGCACCGGCCCGCCCTCGACCTCGGCCTGCTGTCCGATCTCCTCTGCTGAGAGCGTCTGCGCGTCGACATGCACCACGAGCTCGACGTCCTGGCTGCCGCCGGTCGCCAGTCCCACCAGCGCCTGCGCCCTCACGGCCGCGGCACCGAACTCCTGGGTGTCGGCCGGCACTGACGCGGCGGCCTGCTCCAGCGCGCGCATCAGCGCCGCCCCGTCCTCCGGCGCGAGCCGCCCGTGGACGATCAGCATGCCGTCATCGTCCCAGTGCAGGTGCAGCGCCTGCCGTTCGTTCATCGCCCTGGCCTGCTCGCGCGTGGCGCGCAACACCTGGCCGTACTTGCCACAGAGCTTCTCCAGCTGCGCGCCCGTCGCGTGCCTGGCAAGCTCGACCAGCTCGGCTTCGGTCTTCTCGCTCGCCACGCGCGTTAGCGCACGCACCTTGCTGTAGGAGAGCTCCCCAGCGAGAAATGCAGACTGCACCCGCGGCAGGGAGCCGAGCATACGCGCGACGCGGACATGGTCGCGGGCGGCACCAATGCCTATGCCACAACGCCATGAGAGCCATTCCGCACACGAGTTGAGGCCCCACTCCGCCCAGCCCTCGCGCGCGTCAAACTCGGCCACCAGCAGCAGCCACCGGCACGTCTCCGACGCCAGGCGCGCGGCCAGTGTGCAGATCTCGTACTCGAGCACCTCCAACGACGTCTGCACGCTCGGGCGCGCGTCCGCGCCGCTCGTGCAGTTCCCCGGCTCATTGACGACAATCGAACACACGTTCGTATGATCGCACCGCCCCCGGACGGAACGCGACCAGGTCTTCAAGCAGACGACGTGACGAAATCAGCGAGCAGATGCTTGAGGACTCAAGCACAACTCCGCGGAGTTTCGACGAGCCCGACTCTCCGGTCGCCATTCGTCGATACCTCGGCGGTGGGACCACTGGACGTCTTGGCTGTCATCGGCCCACAGGGTCCTGGTATGCGGCCCCGGTTGGCGGCGGCACGGGAACCCACTTGCCTAACACGGGCCACGGTGCCGGTAACAGCAAGGCACGGGGCGCTGCTGGGTGGGGCCCGCGACGTGGTCGGCGTTGTGACGCTCCCCGAGCACGGCTAGCATCACGATCTAGCAATGCCCGGCTTCGAGCTCGACTCCGTCTTCAGTCCCACGGCCGACCAGCCCCAGGCGATCACCGCGCTGGCCGAGGGGATCGAGCGGGGCGAGCGGATGATGACGCTGCTCGGCGCGACCGGGACGGGTAAGACGATGACGATGGCCGCCACGATCGCCGCCGTCGACCGTCCGGCGCTCGTGATCGCACACAACAAGACGCTCGCGGCGCAGCTGTGCAACGAGTTTCGCACCTTCTTCCCGCGCAACGCGGTCGAGTACTTCGTCTCCTACTACGACTACTACCAGCCCGAGGCCTATGTCCCCAGCAAGGACCTCTACATCGAGAAGGACTCGGCCATCAACCAGGAGATAGACCGTCTACGGCACGCCGCCACCGCCGCCCTGTTCGCGCGCCGGGACGTGCTGATCGTCGCCTCGGTGTCGAGCATCTACGGCCTCGGCAGCCCCGAGGTCTACGACGAGAACCTGCAGACCTTGGTCAAGGGCTCGATGATCGACCGCGACGCTCTGCTGCGCAAGCTGGTCTCGATCCAGTACAGCCGCAACGACACGGCGCTCGCCCGTGGCACCTTTAGGGTGCGTGGCGAGACGCTCGAGATCTGGCCCGCCTACGCCGAGACCGCTTACCGGATCAGCATGTTCGGCGACGAGGTGGAGCACCTGCAGCACTTCGACCCTGTGACCGGCGAGCTGCTCGAGGACGACATCGAGCACGTCGCAATCTGGCCCGCCTCCCACTACAACGTCAGGGAGGGTCAGATCGAGGATGCCGTCGCGCAGATCGGCGCTGAGCTGGGCGAGCGCTGCACCGAGCTCGAGGCCCAGGGCAAGCTGCTCGAGTCCCATCGTCTGCGGCAGCGCACTCAGTACGACATGGAGATGCTGCGCGAGATGGGCTTCTGCAGCGGTATCGAGAACTACAGCCGCATACTCGACGGCCGCAAGCCCGGCGAGCGCCCCTACTGCCTACTCGACTACTTTCCCGACGACTTCGTCTGCTTCATCGACGAGTCCCATCAGACGGTGCCGCAGATCGGTGGTATGTACGAGGGTGACCGCAGCCGCAAGCAGACGCTGGTGGACTACGGCTTCCGGCTGCCGAGCGCGCTCGACAACCGCCCCCAGACCTTCCAGGAGTTCCTCTCGATCACCCCGCAGATCGTGTTTGTCTCAGCAACGCCGGGCGAGTACGAGCGGACCCATTCCACGCTGGTGGTGGAGCAGATTGTGCGCCCCACCGGCATCGTCGACCCAGAAATCGAGGTCCGCGAGACCACCAACCAGATCGACGACCTGATGAACGAGATTCGTGCGCGCACCGAGCGCGACGAGCGCACCCTGGTCACCACCTTGACCAAGAAGATGTCCGAGGATCTCACCGGTTATCTGCTCGAGATGGGCTTCCGCGTCCGCTACCTGCACTCGGAGATCGACACGCTAGAGCGCATCCAGATCATCCGCGAGCTGCGCCTCGGCGAGTTCGACGTGCTCGTCGGGGTCAACCTGCTGCGTGAGGGCCTCGACCTGCCGGAGGTGAGCCTGGTGGCGATCCTCGACGCCGACAAGGAGGGTTTCCTGCGCGGCGCGACCAGCCTGATCCAGACGATCGGCCGCGCCGCCCGCAACGTCGATGGCAAGGTGCTGATGTATGCGGACAAGCAGTCGGCGGCGATGAGCGCTGCGATCGAGGAGACCGACCGCCGCCGCGCGATCCAGGTCGCCTACAACGAGCGTCACGGGATCACGCCGGAGACGATCACAAAGGGCATCTCCGACATCGCCGAGTTCCTGCAGTCCGAGGCCAAGGTGCCGAAGTCCCGCCGGCGCCGCCAACGCGAGGAGCTCGCAAAGCTTCAGCCCGCCGAGATCGAGCGCAAGATCGTCGAGCTCGAGGAGGAGATGCTGGCCGCCGCTGAGGACCTGCGCTTCGAGTACGCGGCCAGACTGCGGGACGAGATTCGCGACCTCAAGCGCGAGCTGCAGCGCGCGTAGGGCCCAGCCGCCGGCGGGGGAACGTCTGTTCGCTCGCATATGATCAGGCTGTGGATCAGCTGATCGTCACCGGCGCGCGCGAGCACAATCTCAAGGACATCTCGGTGGCGATTCCACGCGATTCGCTGACGGTGATCACCGGGCTCTCGGGGTCGGGCAAGTCCTCGCTCGCCTTCGACACGATCTACGCCGAGGGGCAGCGTCGCTACGTGGAGTCGCTGTCGGCTTACGCGCGGCAGTTCCTGGGGCAGATGGACAAGCCCGACGTCGACTCGATCGAGGGGCTCTCGCCGGCGATCTCGATCGACCAGAAGACGACCTCACGCAACCCGCGCTCGACGGTCGGCACGGTGACCGAGATCTACGACTACCTGCGGCTGCTGTGGGCGCGGGTCGGCAAGCCGCACTGCCACATCTGCGGCCGGCCGATCGCCGGCCAGTCAGCCGAGCAGATCATCGACCAGGTGATGGAGCTGCCGGAGGGCACGCGCTTTCAGGTGATGGCGCCGCTGGTCCGTGGTCGCAAGGGTGAGTACGGCAGACAGCTCGAGGAGCTGCGCGCCGAGGGCTTCACGCGCGCCAAGATAGACGGCGAGCTGC
Organism: Actinomycetes bacterium; assembly: GCA_021810705.1. GTDB lineage: Bacteria > Actinomycetota > Thermoleophilia > Solirubrobacterales > Solirubrobacteraceae > Palsa-465. The sequence goes on along the minus strand of JAJZID010000100.1, from coordinate 1,630 downwards.
GTCGGCTTGACGAGGAGATCTCGCTCGACAAGAAGTTCAAGCACGACATCTCGATCGTCGTCGACCGGCTGGTGATGAAGGAGGATCTGCGCAAGCGTCTGGCTGACTCGGTCGAGACAGCGGTCGCGCTGGCCGGCGGTCTGGTCGAGGTCGAACAGGTTGACTCGGGCGAGGTCACGCTCTACAGCGAGAAGTTCGCCTGCCCCGAGCACGGGCCCAGCCTGGTGGAGCTCGAGCCCCGGATCTTCAGCTTCAACTCGCCGCACGGCGCCTGCCCGCGCTGCACCGGTCTGGGCTCGCAGATGGAGATCGACCCCGAGCTGGTGGTGCCGGACGCCTCGCTATCGATCGCGCAGGGCGCGATCGCGCCCTGGGCGGCGAGCGCCTCTGAGTACTACGAGCAGCTGACGCAGGCGCTCTGCGAGCGCTACGACATAGACCCCGAGGCGCCCTGGGAGAAGCTGCCGGCGGAGCAGCGCGAGTTCTTTTTGTACGGCACCGGCGGCGAACGCTTCCAGGTCGCCTACCGCAACCGCTTCGGCCGCCGGCGCAACTACACAACGGCATTTGAGGGGATCGTGCGCGGCTTGGAGCGCCGCTACCGCGAGACAGACTCTGAGCTCGTGAAGGAGAAGATCGAGGAGTACATGACGCTGCGGCCGTGTCCCGAGTGTGGCGGGGCGCGCCTGCGGCCCGAGTCACGCGCGGTGCTGGTGGGTGGCATGGCGATCAACGAGCTGACCGCGTTGTCGGCCAGGCGGGCGCTTTCCTGGGTGGGGAAGCTGGAGCTCTCCGAGCACGACCGGCGCATCGCCCACCTGATCCTGCGCGAGATCGAGGAGCGGCTGAGCTTCCTCGAGAACGTCGGCGTCGGCTACCTCAGCATGGAGCGGGCAGCGGCCACGCTATCCGGCGGGGAGGCACAGCGCATACGGCTCGCGACGCAGATCGGCTCCTCGCTGGTGGGGGTGCTCTACATCCTCGACGAGCCTTCGATCGGGCTGCACCAGCGCGACAACCACAGGCTGATCGCGACATTGGAGCGGCTTCGTGACCTTGGCAACACGGTACTGGTGGTGGAGCACGACGAGGACACGATGCGCGCCGCCGACCATCTGCTCGACATCGGCCCGGGGGCGGGCGAGCACGGCGGGCACGTGGTCGCGCAGGGGACCGCCGAGGAGGTCGCGCGGGTGGCGGATTCGCTCACGGGGCAGTTCCTTTCGGGCGAGCGCTACATCGAGGTTCCCAAACGTCGCCGGCGGCCGAGTGGCTACATCGAGATCCGCGGAGCGTCCGCCAACAACCTCAAGGAGATCGACGTGAAGATCCCGCTCGGGGTCCTCTGCAGCGTCACCGGGGTGTCGGGTTCGGGCAAGTCGACACTCGTCAACGAGGTGCTTTACAAGGCGGTCGCCAACCGACTGGGGTCGGCGCGCGTGCGCGCCGGCGCGCACCGCTCGATCAGCGGCCTCGAGCAGCTCGACAAGATCATCTCAGTCGACCAGTCGCCGATCGGGAGAACGCCGCGCTCGAACCCGGCCACCTACATCGGGCTCTTCGATCAGATCCGCGACCTGTTCGCGCGCACACCGGAGGCGCGCGCACGTGGCTACAAGCCGGGCCGCTT
>JAJZID010000099.1 GCA_021810705.1 Actinomycetes bacterium | reverse complement strand
GCAGCGCCTGGCCGCCGGGATGACGCTCAAGAACGCCTTTGCCGGGCTGCCCTACGGGGGCGCGAAATCGGTGATCGAGGCGCCCGCCCCAGACATCGACCGCGCCGCCCTGATGCGCCGCTTCGGCCAGTTCGTGATCCGCACCGGTGGCGCCTACATCCCTGGCGTGGACATGGGCACGAGCGTCGATGACCTGCAGCTGATGGCCGACGCCGGCGCCGAGGTCTCGTGCAACGAGGAGGACCCGTCGCCGTGGACGGCCGTGGGTGTCGCGGCTGCAGTCCGTGCCGCGATCGAGCACGTGGACCGGCGCGAAGGGATCGACGGCGCCACGGTGCTGATCCAGGGCGCCGGTCATGTCGGCGCGGCCCTGGCGACGGACCTTGCGGGCGACGGCGCCAGGATCCTGGTGGCCGACATCGACGGCGAGCGCGCCGCTGCGGTCGCGGCCGAGGTCGGCGGCAGCACGGTCGCCGCCGACGAGGTGCTCAGCACCCCCTGCGACGTGCTCTCACCGTGCTCGGTGGCCAGGGTCATAACGCCCGAGCGCGTGCCGCTTTTGGCCTGCCGGATGCTGGTGGGCGCGGCCAACGACACGCTCTCAGACGAGGCCTGCGCGGCGCTCCTGGCAGCTCGCCAGATCACCTACGTGCCCGACTTCATCTCCAACGCCGGCGGGGTGATCCACATCCACAGCCTGCGCGCCGGCCACAATGAGGCACGGTTGCGCGCCGACGTGCTGCGCATCGGCGCGCGCACGCACGAGGTGCTGGAGGCGGCCGCCTCCAGCGGACAGACGCCGCTTGCGGTGGCGGTCGAACGCGTGCGCCGGATCATCGCCGACGCCCGGGACGCTTCAGCCGGCGCGCGCAGCAGCGGCGCAGCGCGCCGGGGCGGCGAGCGGAGCCTGAGCGCAGCATGAGCACGCTCACGCCCCTGCGCAAGCTGCACCTGGAGGACCGCTACGAGGCCGAGAGCGGGCCGATTCTGCTCGACGGCATGCAGGCGATCGTGCGGATGATGCTCGACCTGCGCACACTCGACACCCGGCGCGGCCACGACACCGGCATCTTCGTAAGCGGTTACCCCGGCTCGCCGCTCGGCGGCCTGGACCTGGAGCTCGCCCGCACCGCCAAGCGCATCGCCGCTGCCGGGATCGTCTTCCAGCCCGGCCTCAATGAGGAGCTGGCCGCCACAGCGGTTGCCGGCACGCAGCTGCTGCGCGAGCTGCCCGGGGCCACGCGCGAGGGCGTGACCGGCTTCTGGTATGGCAAGTCGCCCGGGCTCGACCGGGCAAGCGACGCGATCCGCCACGGCAACCTCTCCGGCACCGCCCCGCTGGGCGGTGCCGTCGCCCTGATCGGAGACGACCCGCTCGCGAAGTCCTCAACCGTGCCTGGCAGCTGTGAGCAGACCTGCCGCAGCCTCTGGCTGCCGGTGCTCGAGCCAGGGTCGGTGGCGGAGCTGATCGAGCTCGGGCTGCACGCGGTCGCGCTGTCACGCCACACGGGTGCCTGGACGGCCCTGAAGGTGCTGACCGACGTCGCCGACTCCTCCGGCCTGGCGGAGGCGGGTGCGGCGCTGGCCGCGATCCCGGAGCTTGAGGGGCGACCCTACAAGGCGCCGCCCGTGCTGCTCGCGCCGACCACCCTCGAGGCCGAGCGGGACCTGTTCACCGTGCGGCTCGAGCGCGCCCGCGAGTACGCGAAGCTCGCCGGCCTGAACTACGTGTGGTTTGAACCCGAGCGGCCGCGCTTGGCGCTGGTCGCGGTCGGCATGGGACAGCAGGCGCTCGTGCGAGCGCTGACCGAGCTCGGCCTGGGACAGGAGCAGTGGCAGGCGCTCGGCCTGCGGATCGCGCACGTGCGCATGCCATGGCCCTTTGATGAGGCGCAGCTGCGTGCCTTTGCCGACGGTGTGGAGCGCGTGCTGGTGATCGAGGACAAGCTGCCGTTCGTCGAGGCCGCGCTCAAGGAGGCCCTCTACCGCACACCGCAGGCGCCGTGGGTGCTCGGCAAGAGCGACGCAGACGGTCGCGAGCTGCTGCCGGTCAGCGGCGCCGTCTCAGCCGACGACGTCGCCCGCGCGCTCGCCCGGGCGCTCCCGGCCGAGCTCGTCTGGCCAGAGCTGCGAGAGCGCCTCGACGCCGTGCTGGAGGACCACACACACCCGCTTGACCGGCTCTCCCAGGAGCTCAAGCGCACCCCATACTTCTGCTCTGGCTGCCCGCACAACACCTCCACGCGCTTCGGCGCCGAGCAGCTCGTCGGCGTCGGGATCGGCTGCCACACGATGGTCGCGCTCGAGACAGGGGACCGCCGCGGTCACGTGCTCGGGATGCCGCAGATGGGTGGCGAGGGTGCGCAGTGGATCGGCCTTGCGCCGTTCTCGGCGCAGCACCACTTCACCCAGAACCTGGGTGACGGCACCTTCCACCACTCCGGCTCGCTGGCCGTGCGCGCGGCCATCGCCGCCGGGGTGAACATCACCTACCGGCTGCTCTACAACGACGCCGTGGCGATGACCGGCGGCCAGCAGCCGCAGGGCAAGATGTCGGTCTCGCATATCGTCGCCGAGCTGGCGGCGGAGGGCGTTTCGCAGATCGTGATCACAACGCCGGAGCCGGAGCGCTACGAGGGCGTGACGTTGCCGCCGCTGGCTTCGGTGCGCCACCGCGACCAGATCGCTGCCGTGCAGGCCGAGCTGGCCGCCGTGAAGGGCGTGACCGTGCTGATCCACGATGACCGCTGCGCGACCGAGAAGCGGCGCATGCGTAAGCGTGGCCTGCTGCCCACGCCGACCGAGCGCGTCTGGATCAACGAGCGCGTCTGCGAGGGCTGCGGCGATTGCGGCGAGAAGTCATCCTGCCTGTCGGTGCAGCCCGTGCAGACGGAGTTTGGCCGCAAGACGCGGATCCACCAGAGCTCCTGCAACCTGGACATGAGCTGCATCAAGGGCGACTGCCCGTCGTTTTTGCTGGTGACGCCGGCCAAGGCGGGCGCGAGTCGGCCGGCCATCCCCCAGCCCCCGGATGATCTTCCCGAGCCCGAGCTGCGCGTGCCCGCTGAGGTGCTCGTGCGGATGCCCGGCGTCGGCGGCACGGGCGTGGTCACCGCCGCGGCGATCCTGCGCACCGCCGCACATCTGGAGGGTCTGCACGCCGCCGCCCTTGACCAGACCGGGCTTGCGCAGAAGGGCGGCCCGGTCATCTCTGACCTGCGCATCGGGCCTGAGCCGATCACGGGCCAGGTCCGGGCGAGCCATGGCAGTGTTGATCTGCTGCTCGGCTTTGACCTGCTCGGCTGTGTGGCGCCTGAGACGATCAGGACGCTCTCGGATGAGCGCACCGTGGCCGTGCTCTGCACCGACGTCTCGCCGACGGCGTCGATGGTGCTGGACATCGCCACGCCGGCGCCCGACCCCGAGTTGCTGGTCAGGCGAGTGCAGCGCATGACCCGTGGCGAGGAGTCCGTGGCGATCGCCGCCGAGACGCTCTCTGAGCGGCTCTTTGGCAGCCACCTGCAGGCCAACCTGATGCTGATCGGCGCCGCCTACCAGCACGGCGCCCTGCCGCTGCGCGCCGACGCGATCGAGCGCGCGATCGAGCTCAACGGCACCGCCGCAGCCGCCAACGTGGCCGCCTTCCGCTGGGGCCGGGTGGCGGTGGCACGGCCGGAGCTGCTGCCGGCGGCGCCCGCGGCGCCGGGCCCAAGCTCGGCAGCTTCGCCGGTGGCCGGATCGCAGGGCGAGCCGCTTGGGGCGCGCATCGAGCGCTGCACGCGCGAGCTGACCGCCTACCAGGACGCGCGCTACGCGGCGCGCTTCAGCGCCGAGGTGGCGCGGCTTGCGGCGCTCGTGCACGAGCGCCTGGGTGACGGCGGCGAGCCGCTGGCGCTGGCCTACGCCGACGGGCTCTACAAGCTGATGGCCTACAAGGACGAGTACGAGGTCGCGCGCCTGCACCTCGACAGCATCGAGCGCGCTCGCCTGGAGTCCGAGTTCGGGCCTGCCGTGCGGGTGAAGGTGCTGTTGCACCCACCGTTTTTGCGCGAGCGCGGGATGCAGCGGAAGCTCCGCCTCGGCCGCTCCGCGGAGCCGCTCTTCCGGACGCTGCAGCGCGGGCGGCGGTTGCGCGGCACGCCGCTTGATCCCTTCGGGCGCACCGAGGTGCGCCGTGTCGAGCGGGCGCTGATAGACGAATACCGTGAGCTCGCCGCGCGGGCGGTCGCGCGCCTTGCGCCCCTGAACGCCGCCGTGGTCATGCAGGTTCTACAGCTGCCCGACATGGTCCGCGGGTACGAGCAGATCAAGCTGGACAACGTCGCGCGGATGCGCGCGCGGGCGGTCGAGCTGTTGGCCGAGCTCGAGGCGACGCCGACGGCCGGCGCGACGGCAGAGTTCGCGCTCGGCGCCGCGCCGGGGCGCTGAGCCTCAGGCGCGACGCCAGCGCTCACCGCCGTCGGACGTGCGCCACAGGCTCGAGGTCCCAGGCGCCTGCACGCCCTGGGCGAGCGCCCAACCGTCGCGCGCGTTGATGAAGCTCACCTGCAGGCTGCCGGCGGCGTCACCTCCGATCTGCGGCCAGACCCGCCAGCGCCGGCCGCCGTCGAAGGTGCCTGCCAGCGAGCTGCGGTCGCCCGTGTAGAAGATGGTGCGCGCCGACAGCGCGTAGAGCCCGCCGAGATAGCCGCTTGACGGCATGCCGCCGCGACAGCTACCGAAGTCGACACACGCCCTGCTCGCAATCCGCCAGGCGGCCCCTGCGCCGGGCGATACCGCCAGCGCCTTGAGCTGCTCCCCCGCTGAGGGCTCGCTGGCGCAGGCCAGCAGGCGCGCGCCGTCAGGCGCGATCGCCAGCTCGGTCTGAAACGGAGCGGCCGTGCACGCAACCGACGTTGAGACCCAGTTGGCGGCACCTGCGGCGAGCGACTGGACGGCAACGGTTGTGGGATAGATCACGCTCGAGTGCGCCCGCAGGGCCGGCCAGGCGAGAACCAGACCGCCCCCAGGCGCGAGCGCAAGCAGCTGATCGTCGCCCGTCTGCGCCACGCGCACATCCAGCCCGGGCACGGTGTCCGCGGGCGGCTGTGGGTCCGCGGCGCGCCAGCGCTGACCGTCGTCGACCGAGCGGATCAGCGACACGGCGCACCGCGGCGCATACGCCCGGCAGCGGGTGATGAGCGCCCACACCTCATGCCCGCTTGCCGCCAGATCGACGACCGCGCCGGCGAGTCTGACCGGCTCCCAGCTCGCCCCGTCGTTGCGGCTGATCGCAAGCCGTGAGCCGTAGGCCAGCAGGGTGTGGGCTCCCGCAAAGACGATCGCCTCGTAGGCAGCGCCGGTCTGGCAGTCGGTGTGTGCCAGCGTCTGTCCAGCCACCCCGAAGCTCACGCCCCCGTCGGTGCTGGCACGGGTGTAGAGCACGCAGTGCACGGACCCGTTGCCGCTGAGCGGATAGCGCTCTGCCTGAAACAGCCCGACGCCGTCTCTCGGTGAGCTGAACGCGACCCATCGCAGGGTTCTGGCCAGCGCATATCGCGACCCAGCGCTCGCGGCTGCGGGGGCCAGGACACAGGCGGCCACCACGGCCGCCAGAGCCGCCACTCCAACCTGGTTGAGACGAGACCTTCGCACCCACCCTGTCATTGCCGCAGCGACCGGAGGTGTGACCGCTCCGGTGGGAAGCGGGCGACGGGAATCGAACCCGCCCTAGAAGCTTGGAAGGCTTCGGTGCCACCACAACACTTCGCCCGCGGTGGGCGTTAAAGATTAGACCGTGGCGGCCAGGCGGCCCCGGCCCCCTACAATTGTCCGACCGAAGGGGAGTAGCACAATTGGTAGTGCACCGGTCTCCAAAACCGGGGGTTGCAGGTTCGAGTCCTGTCTCCCCTGCTTCGAGAAGCCCTGGTAATCGACATCTTTTGTTGATCTCCAGGGCTTCTTCATTCGCGCTCACAACCGTTGGGTACGGTCGGTGGGTACAAGTCAGCGGATTTCATCAATTGTGCAACGGCTCGCGAAACCGGAGGTTGCAGCTCGGGCTCGGGACCAGGACGCCAAGAAGGCGTCGGGGCGATCGCGCTACGGAGCCGAAGGACAAGGGGTTGCACCCCCTTCGGGCTCGTTTCAGATGAAACGCCTGCACCATGTGGCGCTCGCTCCCCGGACCCGGGCCGACCTGCGCGTGCTTCACACGCAGGATGTCGGGGGTTCGAGCCCCTCACCGCCCATTGATGATTTGCCCGCAAAAGCGCGCCTTCTCGACTGGCAGTTCGTCCGCTCGCCGGTCGTCTGGACGCGTGGGTACCGCTCGTGGGTACCAAACGCGGGCGCTATCGCCACGGCCCAGCGGCGGACGCGCACGGGGCGGCGTCGGCCGTCAGCAAGCCCGGGGCGCACAGTTTCGCTTCGTCGCCAAAGCTCAAGCGGTGGCGAACGGGTTCTGATCGTGAAAGCGCTCGTCTCGGATTCCGCGCATTGCCCGTCTCTGGTCGGCGGGGCTGAGATGCTCGTGCTGGGACGAATACAGGTGGCGCCCCGCCGATGCTCCAAGTCGTGGCAAAGTCGGGGTCCTTGTGTCGAGAAGGGAGCGATCTATGTGGGGACGAGCGGTCATCGGGTTTGTGCTTTGTGCGGTCGGCACGGTATGGATACTCCAAGGAACCGAAGTCATTCAAGGTTCGGGAATGAGCGGCCAGGGCAAGTGGGCGGCTATTGGAGCAGTGGTGGTCGTAGCGGGATTGGCGTGTTTTGTCTGGGCTGCGAAACACCACCGAAACGGCACGACGCAGGCAAACTGAAAGGGCGCTGGCTCGGATGGCGCGCTTCCGGAGTGCGCGGCATTGAACGTCGATCCGACTTCGCGTTAAACGGATCACTGAGCGAGAGTTCTCCTGGCCGCGCGAAGGACGGGCGATGGCTCGAGCGGCGACCGGCGCGAGCTGAGAGCAAAGCCGGTCCGGGCAGATGATCCTTTACGTGGCAACGCGCTCGTCACGAAGGCGTCGCTCGCGCGAGTCGTTTTTGGTCGAAGCGATAGTTGGGGCGTACCCGCCGAAGCC
>JAJZID010000098.1 GCA_021810705.1 Actinomycetes bacterium | reverse complement strand
GTGGCGCAGGAGCGCGATCGCGTCGCCCAGCCCCGGCCCGCGGCCGCCCGGCGGTTGCGCCGCCGGGTCGCAGCCGCTCTCCAGGACACGTTCGAGCGTGGCGCACATGCCGGCGCTGCGGCGCGGCCCGCTTGCGGCGGGGCCGATGATGTCGGCAAGCACCGCGCCGACCTCGATGGCGGCGAGCTGATCGGGGTCGCCGACCAGGATCAACCGGGCGTCCTCGCGCACCGCCTCGACCAGCCTGACCATCAGCCAAAGCGGCACCATCGAGGTCTCGTCTACGATCACCGCGTCGTGCGGCAGCGGGTTTGTGGCGTCGTGGCGAAAGCGCCCTCCCGCCGCGGCGCCCAGCAGCCGGTGAATGGTGCTCGCCTGAAGCCCGCCGCCGACCGCCTCGCGTAGGCGGGCTGCCGCCTTGCCGGTGGGCGCGCAGAGCGCGATCAGCGGCTGCGCCTGCCCCTGTGCGCTCGCCAGCTCGCGCAGCAGCGACACGACGCGCGCCACGGTGGTGGTCTTGCCGGTCCCCGGGCCGCCGGCGATCACCGACAGCTGGCGCAGGAGCGCCACGGCCACGGCCGCGCGCTGCTCGTCGCTTCCGGGGTCCGGGTGGGCGGCGGCGAGCAGCCGGCGCAGGCCGGCGAGCTCGCCGACATCGGCCCGCATGCGGTTGCGCGCAAGCAGCGCCGCCGCAAGCCGGCGCTCCTCGCGCCAATAGCGGTCCAGATACAACCGCCTGCCGACCAGGCGCAGTGGCGCGTCCTGCTGCTCGTCGGTGCCGACCAGGCCTGAGGCGCTGCTGAGCAGCGCGGCATCGGCCTGGTCCAGCTCGACGAACGTGTGTCCCTGACGTGCGGCGGCGACCGCCAGCGCCGCGCAGCGCTGGATCTGCTCGTCGTGGACGCCTGCGAGCTGCCCGAGCACGGCTGCCACGTGGATGTCTGAGGCGATCAGCGTGCGCTCGCGGTTGAGCTGCGCGAGCGCGGCGGGGGCCCTGAGCGCCAGCTCCGGGGCGTGGGGGTCCTGCAGGTCGGCGTCAAGCTGTGGGTTCATCGCCTGCGCCCCTGCGCCAGCAGATCGCTGCTTGCCACGATCAGCGCCGCGGGTGGGTCCCAGGCAAAGACGCCCTCCAGCCCCCCGGTCATACCGCGCAGAAACAGGTAGCGCACCCCGCCGAGGTCGCGCACCGGGTCGTAGCCGGCCACACGCCAGCGCAGGTAGCGGTGCAGCGCGACCGAGTACAGCAGCGCCTGAAGCACATAGTGAGCGCGCTGCATCTCGATGGCCAGCGCCGCGGGCGCGTAGTCGGCGGCGGTGAGCGGCTGCCCTGGGGCCGCGAGCCAGTTGGTCTTGTAGTCGATCACCAGATAGCGCGCCGGGCCGCCAGCTTCGTCGCGGGTGCGCAGGACCAGGTCGATGCTGCCGGTCAGATAGCCGCGCAACGTTGCCGCAAGCTGCGGGTCGCGCAGCCGCGCGGCGTAGGTGGCGAGCGGGTCTGAGTCCGGCACCAGTGTGTCCATCAGGTCGGCGAGGTCGCTGAGGGTCGGTGCAGCCAGTGGCTCTGCGGTGGCGGCCAGCGGCAGCTCGAAGGGGAGTTCATCCAGGCGGTCGCGGCGCAGGACGCCGGCGAGCGAGAGCCCGGCGCGCTCGCCTCCCAGCGGGGTGGCGAGCGCCAGTGCCAAACCTGTGGCGGCCTGCTCGGGCGCGCAGCCCAGCAGCTCCGGCCGACAGCGGGTGGCGTTGCTCAGCAGCTCCAGCAGGCTGGCCTGGAGGTCCGGCGCGGCGAAATCCAGCTGTTGCAGGACTCGGTGGATCAGCGTGCCGAGCTCCGGTCCGCTGGCCATCTGGGCGAGCGGCAGCTCGGAGTGCTGTGGCTCGGTCTGCGTCCACGGCTCGTCGCTGATCGGCTCCTGCTCCTGCTCGGCGGCGATCGTGGCCGCGTGGGCCTGGGCGGTCAGCGCGCTGTAGGAGGTGCGCCGCCAGGCGGTGTCGAGCGTGCGCGTGAACGGCGCGCACTGGAGTGCGGCCGGATCCTGGTGTCGCGACGCACTGACGGCCACGGCTGCCGGCGGTGGCCACTGGTGGCGGGCGGCAACGACGCTGACTGCGTGGGGTGCGCTCGCCACGAGCTGCTCGAAGCGTGCGCGGGCGTCCTGCTCACGCGGGCGCCCCGAGCCCTCCGGCGCGATGTTGCCGTCCTTATCACGGGCGAACAGCAGACGGCCAAGGGGCGAGTCGCGCGCCTGCCAGACGCCCACCAGACCACCGCACGGTGGCGGGCGCGCGTCAGTGCGACGTATGCCAGGCGCAGCTCCTCGTCGCGCTCCTCGAGGTTGTGGCGGCGCAGATGGGCCTGGTACTCCCGACCCTCCAGGCCCACATCGAGCGCGCGGCGGCCGTCGTCTGCGTGGAAGTAGACCGGCTCACCGTCCTTGGCGAGACGGCCGGGCTCCCACAGGAACGGGCAGAACACGATCGGGAACTCGAGGCCCTTGCTGCGGTGGAAGGTGAGCACCTGGATCGCGTCCGCATCCGAGTCCAGTCGGCGTGTGCGCTCGTCGCCTGTGCCCTCGCGGTCGGCGGCGCCGATCCGTGTTCGCAACCACCCCGCGAGCGATGTGACCCCGGCCGGTTGCATGCTGGCATCCGCGGCCAACAGCTGGCCGATGTGCTCAAGGTCGGTCAGATGCCGCTCGCCGCCGGTCACAGACAGCAGTCGCTGCGCCAGGTCCTGGCGGTGCAGCACGGCCCGTACGAGCGCCGTCACGCCATGCTCACGCAGTGTCTGCGCCCAGCCGTGCAGCAGCCGGTGCAGCTGCTCGAGCGTCGGCTCGTCGGCCAGGGCGAGCTCGGTGGCGCTCCAGCCGATCGGTGCGCTCAGGGCCGCGGTGCGTGCCCGCGCCGGCTGGGAGGGATCCTCGAGCGCCCGCAAGAGCAGGAGCCAATCCTGGGCTGCGGGGGTGCCGAACACGCTGCCGGAGCCGTTGATCACCGCCGGCAGCCCCACCTGTTCCAGCGTCTCTTTGACCGTGCGGGCCTGTTGGTGGGTGCGCACCAGGACGGCCACGTCACCGGGCTTCAGCGGCACCCTGGCAGCGCCAGCAGAACCGGCGCGCTCGCGCGTCAGCACGTGGGCGCCTGAGCCGAGCAGCCGGTGGGCCTCCGCCGCGAGGTCACGCGCGATGTAGGCGCGCGCCGACGAGCTCTCCGGAAAGCCGGTCTTCGCGGTGCGTCGCACCGATGTCTCGCCGGCCTCCAGCAGGCGGATCTGCAGGGCGCCGTCACCGGGGGCGCCCTGCAGACGCGGCACCGCGTTGGCGGCCGTGGCGCGGACGCGGCGGTAGACGATCTCGGGGTGGCCCAGCCGCGCGTTGCCAAACAGCGCGTCGAGCCCGTCAAGCAGCAGCTGGTCGCTGCGGTGGTTGACCGCGAGCGTCGCGCGGACACCGGCACTGCGGGCAGCTGCCAGGTAGGCGTGCACGTCGGCGCCGCGAAAGGCGTAGATCGCCTGCTTGGGGTCGCCGATCAGAACCAGGGTCGTCTGGTGGGCGAAGGCGCGGTTGACGATCGCCCACTGGGTCGGGTCGGTGTCCTGGAACTCGTCGATCAGGACGACGCGGAAGCGTGCCTGCAGGCTGGCGACCGCCGCCTCCCCGTGGGCACCGTTGAGTGTCTCAAGCAGCCGTGTGAGCTGGTCATCGTGGGTCATCAGCCCCTGGGAGCGCTTGCGCGCTTCGAGCTCGCTGCGTACGGCCTGCGCGAGCCGGCGGCGCAGCGCCGCGGCCGAGCCGTCGTCGGCGGCCAGTGGGTACAGCGGCTCGAGCGGGTTGGCGATCGCTGCCGAGGCGACCGTCTGTGCCTGTTCATAGCCGATCAGCACGCTCTCCGCCTGGCGGGCAAAGCGTCTCAGGTAGAGGTCATCAACGACCTCTCGCGTGAGCTCCTCGAGGCTGTCGGTGAAGGTGGCCGCTGGGTCGCTGTCGGCGAGCGTGCCCAGGCCGTCCAGCACGTTCTGGCAGAACCCGTGGGTCGTCTCGATCGTGATCGCGTCGAAGTTCGCGATTGCGCCGGCGAGCCGCTGCAGCCGTTGCGCGAGGATCGGCGCGGGTGCCTGCGCCAGCTTGGCTGCCACCTCATCAACGGCCTCGGCGCCGGGGTCGGGGTCGGCCCCGGGGTCGGCCTCGGCGCCGGCGCCGGCAGCCGCGGCGCGGGCCAGCGCCTGCTCGGTCAGCACCAGCCGTTCGCGGACGCGCTCGCGCAATTCGCTTGTGGCCGCGCGCGTGAAGGTCACGATCAGCAGCTGCTCAAGCGGGACCGCGCGTTCGGCGATGAAGCGGGTGGCGAGCGCCGCCAGCGTGTAGGTCTTGCCGGTGCCCGCGCTTGCCTCAAGCACGGTCACGCCCTGCGGGAGCGGTCCGGTGAGATCAAACGGCCGGGTTGGCTGGCTGGTGCCTGTGGCGTCCATCAGCGCTCCTTGAGCTCGTGCGCGAAGAGCGGACGCCACAGGTCGCTTGCAAGCTCCGCGAGCCGGGCGGTGTCGAGCTCCCCGCCGGCGAACGCGAGGCGGTGCTCGGGCTCTGCGTCTTCGCCATCTGTGTGGACGCCCCGCGACCAGCCTGTCCGCCAGCAGCGCATCGCCGCTGCGACCGGGTCGCCACCAGTTTGCAGCGCCGTCTGCGCATAGGCGTGAGCGCTCTTGCAGGGCAACGGCAGCGGCTCGCGCAGACCGAGGTCACGCAGTGCGCAGAGTCTTTCCAGCTCGGCCGTGGCGCGTTGGTGACGGGCCTGGGCGGTGGCGCCCAGCTGCGGCAGCCGGATCACGCTGAGCGGCTCCTGATCATCGCCGCGGCCGATCGTGACGGCTTCATAGGGTGTTGTGGGGTCGGCTGCGCTGACCGCCAGGAGCTTCGTCCAAGCCTCAAGCCGCTGACGCGGTCCCAGGTGCGAGTAGGAGGCGGTGACCAGGATGTGGCCGTGAATGGCGCTCACCGTTCCCGTCAGCCGGCGTCCGTCCGCCAGCATCAGGTTCGTCTGTTGCGAGCGCACCGTGTGGCTTCCGGCATAGGCGCGCGCGGTCTCGGCGATCAGCTTTGCGGTTGGCAGGATTGACTGGATCACGGGGGCTCCGAGCGCTCCTGGCGGCAGCGTTCCGCGGGCGATCTCGGCGCGGTAGGCGCCGCGCGGTCCCAGGCCAGAGCTGATCGCCTCGATCAGGCGTTGGCCAACCGCCCAGCGTTGGAGCCGGTCAAGCTCGATCGGCAGCGCGTCGTCAAGCTGCACTTCGTCGGGCTCGAGCGTGATCGCGAGCCGCTGGCGCAGGAAGGCGCGCACCGGTCGGCGCAGAAACTCGATCAGCTCCCCGAGCGTCAACGACTCGGCGCCGGGAGCGGGGGGCAGCGGGCTTTCGAGAAACGGCGTCGGCTGTCGCCTTGGCGAGCTGACGGCGCGCGCACCTGCCAGCGCAGCCTCGTCAAAGCTCCACGGACCACCCGCCGCGCGCGCGGGTGCCGACGCGGCGCTCATGAAGTTCTGGGGATCAAAGGGCTGCAGGGGATGCCTGACGAGCAGCTGCTCGCGCACGGAGACGGCGCCACTCGCGGACGCGTCGCTGCGGGCCGTTGCCTCGCAGGCATCAAGCAGCTCGCCCACCACCACCGCCGGCGCCAGTGGCGCATTGGTGCGCTCGTCGTGGCCGTTGTAGGTGATGAGCAGCGCGTCCTGGGCGGCCAGCAGCGCATCGAGCAGCAGCTGACGATCCTCGCTGCGGGGGTCACGGTCACCCGCTTGCGGCGCGCTGCGCAGCAGGTTGTCGCCGTCGTGGGGGAGGGATCTTGGGAAATGTCCGTCGTCGAGCCCGAGCAGGCACACCACGCGGTGTGGCACCGAGCGCATCGGCGCGAGCGTGCAGAACGTCAGGTGACCGCTGCGGAAACCGGCGCGGGTTGGACGGGCCCGCAGGCGCTCCGCCAAAAGCGCTGCGAACTCCGTGCGCGTCAGCTCGATGGCGTCCTGCCCGCGCTCGCCCGCCTCGTCGCTCACCCGCTCAAGGAGCAGGTCGAGCTGGTGGCGTTGCCAGGCGTCCTCGGGCCCGGCGGCGGTCAACGCGTCGGCGGCCGCCGCCAGCGCGGTGCTCCAACCGGCGAGCGGCTGTGGTCCGGCGAGCGCTGCAAGGCTGACGGCCAGCCGGTCGAGGAGTTCGCACAGACGACCGGCCAGCTCTATCTGGCTGCTCTGTATCGGCACCGGCGGCAGGGCGCCACCGAGCGGCACACGCGCCTGCGCGTCCAGCGCGACGCCCAGCAGCAGGCGCCTGAGGCCGGCCTCCCAGGTTCCCTCGGGGCGCGCGTCAAGGTGATAGGCCGAGCGGGCCTTCGCGTCGATGCCCCAGTGGATCTCCGCGGCCGCGACCCAGTTGCGGATCTGCGCGAGCTCGTCGTCATCGAGGGCAAAGCGCCTGCGCACGGGCTCGCTGTCGGCGAGGTCGAGCACCGCCGAGGCGGTCACTCTGCCGCCGGCCAGATCGAGCAGCGTGACGAGCACCGCCAGCAGCGGTGTCGTGCGGCGCGGCGAGCGGTCGGCCAGACGCACCTCGAGCAGCGGGCCAGGCTCCTGTGCCTGCGAGCTGGCGAACGCCGCCTCGATCATCGGCGCGAAGGCTTCGATGTCCGGGCACATGACAATCACGTCGCGCGGCTCGAGCGTGGGATCGTCGGCGAGCCGATGCAGGATCGCCTCCTGTAGCACCGCGACCTGCCGGGCGCGCCCGTGGCAGACGTGGATCTGGATGCTGCGATCGTCGGGTGGCAGCAACACCCGTGCGTCGCGCGCGCCCTCCACATGCGGCGCTCCGGGCGGCTTGCGGTTGGCGATGATGTCAGCCTGCAGGGTCGCCAACAGCGAGCGGGGCGCTTCTGGCGGTGGGCTCTGGGCTGAGGTTGACGGCTGCGTGGGGTCGGTGGTGTGGTGGCGCTGAGCACCGATCCCGGCGAGCAGCGGTTGCAGGCTCATGACATCGCGGCCCCAGGACCCGAGCAGCCGATTCTCCGCGGTCCCCGCCGCCCAGGCATCCGGCGAGGGGTGCAGGAGCATCAGGTGTACCTCGCGCCTGTCGGCGAGCGCC
>JAJZID010000097.1 GCA_021810705.1 Actinomycetes bacterium | reverse complement strand
TGCGAGCGCTCGCCCGCGACCTGCCGCTGATCAAGGCGCGCCTGAGCAAGCTCAATCCTCCCCCGATCGGCGAGCTGCCGATCCTGATCGGCGGCCGCGGCGAGAAGGTCACCCTGCGCCTGGTGGCCGAGCACGCGCAGATGTGGCACACCTTCGTCGACAGCGTCGAGGAGTACCTTGGGCTCACGTCCATCCTCAATCAGCACTGCGAAAGAGCCGGCCGCGATCCCAATACGATCGAGCACGTGCTCGGCTCCTTCAGCGACACGCTGGGACTCGCCGATGATCTCGCTGACGCCGGTGTGGCCGAGCTCACATTCCGCGTGAGCGGCCCCGATCACGACCTTGGCGAGCTGCGCGAGGCGATCCAGTGGCGCGACCGCTACAACACCACCGCCGCTGCCTGACGAACCCACACACCACCGATGCAGAGCCGCGTTCCCACCTCCCTGCTGGCCGCCACCGGCCTGATCGCCGGCTTCGGCGTCGCGGTCAGCACCGGCTCACGTCCGCTCGGCGGCCTCGTGATGGCTGCCTTCGGCCTGACCTGCATCTACGTGTGGACCAGGCGCGACGGCCGCGCGACCGCAACCCGCCTGACGCTCGTCGGCCTGGCAGCGTTTGCGCTCTCGCACGTGATCGGGTTGGCGATCGGCCCTTGGCCAGCGGTGCTCCTGGTCTCGGCCGTCACCGCATGGTTCTGCTGGCGCTGGTCTGACGCAAAGCTCTACCGTTCAGCTGCTGGCCCGCTGGCCAGCAGCTGACCTCACCGCGACCCGGGCTCAAACAGCGCCCCATCGAGCACTGCGCGTCCTCCGAGCGGCTCTGGCAGGGCCACGCGCACCGGTGTCTCATGCCGGCCGGCCCGCCCGACGTAGCCGGCCAGCGGCCTCACATAGACACGCAGCAGCGCCGCTTCGGAGTCAATGTACAGCTCCGGCGCCAGCAGCCGCTCGGCCACGGGGGTGCCGCTGGCCATCGTCCGCTCGGTCACCAGGATGTGCAGCACCGGCGAGTCGGGATCGAGTCTGATGGTTGGGTCAAGGCGCCAGGATGAGGCGCGCACGCCGTCCCTGACCGCCCGCAGCGGCCGCGAGTTGGAGGCGCCGAGCGGCTCCCAGCGCCCGCCTCGCCCGCACCTGACCGCCACGGTCAGCAGGCGTGGCGGCGCCCCGCGGCCGAAGAGCGCCTGCTCGCCGTCACGCGCCAGCGCTCGCCATCCTTCGAGCTTCGCCTCAGGCGCAAGCGGCGCCGGCTTCGCCCTCGGTCGCAGCAGGCGCGCCGGCTGCGCCTGCTGGCGGCCGCGGTCGATCTGCACGAGCAGCGCCGCCACAGCCGGGTCCTGCGGGTCGAGCGCCGCCGCCGCGCGCGTCAGGGTCGCGGGATCGAACGGCAACCCACCGCCGTCGCTGATCAGCTGCGGCTGGGCTGGCCCCGGGACGGTCTCGAGCAGCGGCGCGGACGCCCACGCTGGGGCGCCTGGCGGCTTGGGTGGCGACCGCTCGCCCTCGGGCACCGCGGGCACGTTCGCCGTACCTACTGGCCCCAGACCTCAGCGGCAACCTCGACGATCAGCTCGAGCTTGGCCTTCTGCTCGTCAATCGTCAGCTTGTTGCCCTCCTCGGTTGAGGAGAAACCACATTGGCCGGAGAGGCACAGCTGGTCGATGTCGACGTAGCGCGAGGCCTCCTCGATGCGGCGCTTGAGCATGTCCTTGTCCTCCAGCTCGGGGTGCTTGGTGGTGACCAGCCCGAGCACGACGCGCTTGCCGGCCGGAACGAAGCGCAGCGGCTCGAAACCCCCGGAGCGCGCGTCGTCGAACTCGAGAAAGTAACCGTTGACCGCGAGCTTGCCGAACAGCGCTTCGGCCACGAAGTCATAGCTCCCCTCGGCCGCCCACATCGACTGGTTGTTGCCGCGACACAGATGCGTGGTCACCGTGAGATCATCCGGCTTGCCCGCGAGCGCCCGGTTCATCACGTCGATATAGAGCTCATGCAGGTGCTCGGGGTCGCCGCCGATCGCCTCGATGTGCGCCCGCTGCGCGGGATCGTTGACGTAGGCCAGGCTGGTGTCATCGAGCTGCAGGTAGCGGCAACCGAGGGCGTAGACCCCCTCTATCTGCTTGCGGTAGGCGGCGGCCAGGTCGTTCCAGAAAACCTCAATGTCGGGGTAGATCTCGCGGTCGATGGCGGCGTTGCCACCGCGGTAGTGGACCATGCTGGGTGATGGAATTGTCAGCTTCGGGGTCTGCTCGGGGTGGGCATGGTCGCGCAGGAAGCTGAAGGCGTCGGCAAAGATCGTGTGCTCAAGTCCGACCCTGCCAGCCACCCGCATGGCCGGCGGCGCGTAGTCGTAGGTGCCCTGCTCGTTCTTGAACTGCACGTGCAGCGACTCGCCCTGAACCTGCGTGATCCCGTCGAGCTGGTAGATGAAGTCCATGTGCCATGAGCTGCGGCGAAACTCGCCGTCGGTCACGGTGCGCAGACCGACGGCGCGCTGCAGCTCGATCACCTCAAGGATTGCCGCGTCCTCCACCGCGCGCAGCCCCTCGGCGTCCAGGCGCCCGGCGCGGTGCTCGGCGCGGGCCTCGGTCAGGGCCGCCGGGCGCAGCAGGCTGCCCACGTGGTCTGCGCGAAACGGCGGCTTGTCGGTGGCGCTCAAGGAATCCTCCTGGTTCTGCGATCGTGTGACGCGCTGCGCTGGTTGAGGCTAGTGGATCGTCGACGGGCGCATCATTGAGCGCACACACCACCACAATCACGAGAGGATGCCTTGCCCGACACGACGACGGGTCTGACCAACTGGGCGGGTAACCACAGCTACCGCGCCGGCGAGCTGCACCATCCACGCACACTGGACGAGCTGCGGCGGATCGCAGCCACCGCTCGCTCGCTGCGCGTGCTCGGCACACGGCACACGTTCACCGACATCGGCGACGCGAGCTCGCTGGTCACGCTCGACGCGCTGGACGGCTGCGACGAGATCGCAATCGACCGCGACGCGGCGACGGTGACGGTCGGCCCCACGGTGACCTACGCGCAGCTCGCCCCGAGGCTCGACGCGGCGGGCCTGGCGCTCGCGAACATGGCCTCGCTGCCGCACATCTCGGTAGCGGGCGCCGTCGCCACCGCCACGCACGGCTCGGGTGACGCGCTCGGCAACCTAGCGACCTCGGTGCGCGCGATGGAGCTCGTGACCAGCGACGGCGAGCTCGTGCAGATCGCGGCCGGTGACCCGGAGCTGCCGGGCGCGGTCGTGCACCTGGGCTCACTCGGGGTCGTCACGAAGCTCACGCTCGCCGTGATCCCGGCCTACCAGCTCTGCCAACGCGTGTATGTGGGCATGGGGTGGGATGCGCTCGAGGAGAACTTTGATCAGATCATGGGCGCTGGGCGCAGCGTGAGCGTCTTTCACCGCCTGGGCGAACAGGTCCGGGAGGTCTGGGTGAAGGCCGGCCCGGAGCAGGCGGCCGCGTCGGAGCTCTTCGGAGCGGTTCTGGCAGATACCCCACGCCACCCGGTGCCCGATGCTGACCCGCGGAACTGCACCGCTCAGCTTGGCGTCGCTGGACCGTGGTGGCAGCGGCTGCCGCACTTCCAGGCCGGCCTCACGCCCAGCGCCGGTGCCGAGATCCAGTCCGAATGGTTCGTCGCGCGTGAGCAGGCCACGGCCGCGCTCGCGGCACTGCGGCAGCTGGCCGACAGGCTGCGGCCGCTGATCCTCGTCTGCGAGCTGCGCACCGTCGCCGCCGACGAGCTCTGGCTGAGTCCCAACCACGGCCGCGACTCGGCCGGCCTGCACTTCACCTGGCGCCGAGAGCCTGCGGCGGTCGCGGCTGCGTGCGCCGAGGTTGAGCGCACGCTTGCCCCCTTCGCTCCGCGTCCGCACTGGGGCAAGCTGTTCACCACACGGTCCACGGAGCTTGCGCCGCACTACCCGCGTCTGGCCGAGTTCAGGGTGCTGAGAGAGCGACTGGACGGGCGAAGGGCGTTCGTCAACGACTGGCTCGAGCGGACACTGGCGGTCTGAGCGCACGGACGGGCGTCGAACTGGGCCTGACCAGCCCCGAGCGGATGGGGCATCACGGTGAACAGGTGCTCTACCCGCTCACAGACGCACGACGTGAATGGATTGCGCGAGCCTGATGCCAAGACTGCGCTCGGACGCCTCTCCAACCCCGCCGAGCGCGACGCGGCATGGCCCGTCAAACGGCTGGCGGTCCACGAGCAGCAGCTCGACGCCGATGCCGATCCCCTGCTCGGCCAGGTAGCGCAGCATCGCCGGTTCGGCGTCGGAGACGCGCGCGACGCGAGCCCGCTCACCCGGCGCAAGATCGGCCACGGTGGGCTGCGCGCGGTCATCCACCTCGAGCAAGCGGCTCGGGATCGGATCCCCGTGAGGATCTGCGACGGGGTCGCCGAGCTTGGCCGCGATCAGCTCGATCAGCTCGTCGCTGGCGGCGTGCTCGAGCGCGTCTGCGAAGCGGTGCACGTCCTCCCAGGGTATGTCCAGGCTGCGAGACAGAAACAGCTCGAGCAGGCGGTGTCGCCGGATGACCCGCAGCGCGAGCTCGCGACCGGCTGCGGTCAGCCGTACGCCACGGTAGGGGACGTGTTCGGCCAGCCCGGCGGTGTCCATGCGCTTGACCATGGTCGAGACCGAACCGGCGGTCACGCCAAGTCGCTCGGCGATCTGGCTTGTCGAAGCGGCCTGATCGGGCTCGAGCGTCAGCGCGTAGATCGCCTTGACGTAGTCCTCGGCGGGAGCGGACGCAGCGGGCGTCGGAGCTGGCGGCTGTCCCAGTGTCGGTTGCACATGGCCAAGGCTAACTCACAACGGCATCACATGATAGATTTTGGACATGTCAACTTTTCGTCCTCTGCGCATGAGAGCATGAGTTTGGACGAGACAGGCGAGTTCGCGCTCCCGCTCCCGCTCCGCCCGCCCGAGCCGCAGGAGACGCTGACCGGCGAGGATCTCGCTCGCGCCCGTGACCGGGCTCGGGTGCTGTCGGCGCGCAGCAGATCCTCGCGCTGGTTCTTGCTGTGGCTACTGGTGGGTCCCGGCATCCTGGCAATGCTCGGCGAGAACGACGGGCCCAGCATGATCTCCTACGCGGCCACCGGTGCCGCCTACGGCCTCGGCTTCTTCCTGCCGTTCATCGTCGTCACCTTCGCGATGGCGATCGTCTGCCAGGAGATGTGCATGCGCGTCGGCGCCGTCACCCACCGTGGCTACGGTCAGCTGATCCTGGAGCGCTACGGCAGGGTCTGGGGCTGGCTGGCTGCCGGAGACCTGGTCTTCACCAATCTGGTGACCCTGATCGCCGAGTTCGTGGCGATCAGGGTGGGGCTCGCGTTCTTTCACCTCGGGGCTGGCGTGGCGGCGCTGCTCGGCGTCGCGCTGGTGCTGATGGCACAGAGCGGTGGCCGCTATTGGCGCTGGGAACGCGTCGTCCTCGGCCTCGCGGTCTTCAACGGCCTGTTCCTCTTGAGCGCGGTGCTGGTGAAGCCGAGCGCCGGCCACATCGCCCACGCCTTCCTGACCTTCTCGCCACTACCCCACGGCGGCTTCAACGAGATCCTGCTGCTGCTCGCCTCCACGATCGGCGCGACGGTCACTCCCTGGATGATCTTCTTCCAGCAGAGCGCCTCGGCCGACAAGGGCCTGACGCCGCACGACCTAGCGCACGGACGGATCGACACCGTGGTCGGCGGGGTGCTGGCTGCGATCTTCGGCTGCGGTGCACTGGTCGCCGGGGCCGCGCTGTTTGGCCATGGCGGCGCCTCCGTCGACGGGCTGGCCGGCGCCGGCTTTCCCGAAGCGCTCAGCCATATCGACGGAAACACGGTCGGCGCGCTGTTCGCGCTGGGCTTGATCGAAGCGGGCGCCGTGGCGATCCTGACGATCTCGGCCAGCACCGGCTATGCGATCAGCGAGTGCACGGGCGCGAGCAGCAGCTTCAACCGCACGCTGCGAGAGGCACGCTCCTTCTACTCCGCCAACGTGCTTGTCGCCGCGATCGCCGCCGCCGTGATCCTCATCCCAGGCGTACCACTGCTCTCGATCGCGCTGAACGCCAACGTGCTCGCCACGGTGCTGCTGCCGGTGACGCTGGTGTTCATGGTCATGCTCGCCAACGACCGCCAGTTGATGGGGCGCTTCGCCAACGGCCCCTTCGCCAACCTCGCCGTGGGCATCACCGTCGCGGTCGTGGCGGTCTGCGGCGCCGCATACGGGATCGACTCGTTTCTTATCCAGGTGCACCTCATCGGGTGAGGCCGACAGTCGATGCCGTCCGATCAGCAGACCCCACAGCCACCCCGCCTCGACGAGGAGCTCTTCATGTCGCTCGAGCGCGACCAGCTGGTCGCCGGCCGCAGTCGTGCGCTGACACGTGCCCGGCTATCCCGCCGTGCCCGCATGGCACTCTGGTCGCTGCGCATCTTCGTGCTGGTCGTCGGCGCGATGGTGATCTACACGTTCGTAGCCCAGCTGTAACCGCGGGTGCGCTGCGCGGGCAGCGCGGCTCGCCTCTCTCACCGCCCCCCGACCACCTTTCGGCCCCAAATCACCACGCAAACACGAGCTTTGTGCATCTGGAGCGATGGGAGTGCACCAATTGCACAAAGTTCACTGGATAGATGAGCTTTGGGGGCCAGAGGCTGCGCCCGGCCCATGTTCACTGCGCTTGTGCCGACCGGCGGCCACGAGACCACGCGAAGGAGCGGCTCGCCGCGTAGGCGCAGGCACCGACGGCTCCGACGAAGAACCCAACCGGCCAGTTGGTGGTGTAGGAGAGCGCGATCGCAGCCCACACCGTGGCCAAAGCGAGCAGCGCCGAGAGCGCCAGCGCAAAGCCCGGGCGCGCGGTGAGCGCGCGCGCCGCCGCGGCTGGGGCGATCATCAGCGTGAAGATCAGCGTGGTGCCGACCACCGGCACGGTCATCGTGGTGGTGATCGCAACCAGCAGCAGAAAGGCGAGATCGATCGCGAGTGTACGTCGGCCCGAGGACCGGCCAGGCAGCACCGAGTCAAGCAACAGGGGCCGCCACAGCAGCGCGAGCACGAGCAGACCGAGCGCGCTCAGCGCCAGTGTCGGCGCGATCTCGTTGGCGCTGATCCCGAGCACCTCGCCAAACAGCAACGAGTACGCGGCCTCAGAGTTCTCGGCGCTGAAGCTGAGGAACAGGGCGCCGAGCCCGAGCATGAACACCAGCGTGAGCGCCGT
>JAJZID010000096.1 GCA_021810705.1 Actinomycetes bacterium | reverse complement strand
GGCGCGCAGGGAGTTGACGTTCCAGGTCACAAACAGCATTGTTGCGGGAGCTTATTTGCTGGGCGGACGGCTCATCGCCCGCGACAAGAGTGCACGCGGCGCGGATCGGCTCTAGGATCACAGCGATGGATCAGATTCAGTTGCGCAACAGGCTCCTGGTCGCCAGCGGCATGTGGCGTGAGGCCGTCGCCGAACCCCTGCCGAAGATGCCGCCGGGGGATCCCGCCACCCAGATTCAGCAGTTCGAGCTGCGGCTGGTCGATCGACTCTGGGAGATGGCCACGCCCGAGACGGCCAGGGAGATCGCCGATCGCACCTGGGACCTGGTGCACGACAGGCCCGACAGCGATCCGGTCAAGCAGCGCGTGGTCGAGTGCCACGAGGCGCTTGCGCGGATGGCGCACCTGGGCGACTGAGCGTCGCGCAGGTGAGCGCCAGGCGCCCGGCCTGCGCCTATTCGGCCGCCACTGCCGCGGCCTCCCGCGAGCCTGAGCCCCCGGGCACAGTGACTCCGACGGCCGCGTAGGCGTCGGCCATGTCGAGCGTCTCGTGCAGCAGCAGCGCCGCGACGAGGTCATCGAGCGCTGCGCGATGCTCGCGCAGCAGCACGAGCACCTCACGGTGGGCATCCTCGACGATCCGGTGAACCTCCTCGTCCACCAGCTGCTGGGTCTTCTGGGAGGTCTCCGCGACGCCCGGCAGCAGCATGCTGGTGCCCTCCTGGGGCAGCACCGCGATCGGCCCGATGGCGGCGCTCATACCCCAACGCCCGACCATGAAGCGCGCGATCTGAGTCAGATGCTGGATGTCTGACTCGGCGCCCGTGGTCAGGTCGCCAAACACGATCTCCTCGGCGCAGCGCCCACCCAGCGCCACCTTGATCTGTGCCAGCAGATGGCGCTGGTCGAGGTTGAAACGGTCGGCGTCAGGCGCTGAGAAGGTCACGCCGAGCGCTTGCCCGCGGGGGATGATCGAGACCTTGCGGACCGGGTCAGCACCCGCTGTGAGCATGCCCACCACGGCATGCCCAGCCTCGTGATAGGCGGTGCGCCGCCGGTCATCGTCGCTGATCACGACGCTGCGCGCCGCGCCGAGCACGATGCGCTCGAGCGCATCGGTGAAGTCCTGCTGGGTGACCTTCGGATGGTTGCGCTTGGCCGCCAGCAGCGCGCTCTCGTTGACGAGGTTGGCGAGGTCCGCGCCAACCATGCCCGGCGTGGTGGCCGCGATCTGGCCCAGGTCGATCTCGTGGCTGAGCGGCACCGAGCGGGTGTGGACTCTGAGGATGGCCTCGCGGCCCACCCGGTCCGGCGGCTGCACGACGACGCGGCGGTCAAAGCGGCCCGGGCGCAGGAGCGCCTGATCCAGCACCTCGGGGCGGTTGGTGGCGCCGAGCACGATCACGCCGGTGCGCGCGTCAAAGCCATCCATCTCGGTCAGGATCTGGTTGAGCGTCTGCTCGCGCTCGTCGTGCCCACCGCCGATGTTGGGGCCCGCGGACGCGCGCGAGCGGCCGATCGCGTCGAGCTCGTCGACGAAGATGATCGCCGGTGCCGCCGCCTTGGCCTGGGCGAAGAGGTCTCGTACCCGTGAGGCGCCCACACCGACGATCATCTCCACGAACTCGGAGGCGGACATCTGAAAGAACGGCACGCCCGCCTCGCCGGCGACCGCTCGCGCCAAAAGCGTCTTGCCGGTGCCGGGCAGGCCGCTGAGCAGCACGCCACGGGGGATCTTCGCGCCCAGCGCGAGGTATTTGTCCGGGTTCCGGAGGAAGTCGACGATCTCGGTGAGCTCTGCCTTGGCCTCATCTATTCCCGCCACGTCGGCGAAGGTGACCGGCTGGTCGTTGGGCTCCACCCGCCGTGCCCGCGAACGGCCAAAGGACATCAGGCCACCGGCGCCGCCGCCCGCGGCCCGGCGCATGATGAAGATGAAGAGCGCAACCAGCAGCAGCGTCGGCCCGAAGCCGAACAGCACCTCCTCCAGGAACGAGGCGCCCTGATTGGGGTTCTGGGCGTCGATCGTGGGGGCGTCCTTGGCCAGCAGCGCCTGCAGGGCGGTGTTGTTGTCAAACGCCGGGATCTGCGTCGAGAAGGACGTTGTCGGGGTTGCGGCGGTGTCCTTGGGCGGGTAGCGCACCGCCTTGCGGAAGGTTCCGTCAATCGCGTACTGCGTGGAGTCGATCGAGGCGACGTTGTGCTCGCGCAGCTGCGTGATGAAGGTGGGGGAGTAGGGGATACGCACGCGCGTGGGCGTCAGCGCCGCGGAGCTGACGGCCAGGTTGACGGCCAACAGCACTCCGAAGATCGCAAGCAGCATCAGCCACTGGTTGCGTGGGCCAGGCCGGGACGGACCGCCGCCGCGCATACTGGAGCCCGTGCCGCCGGTGGCAGGCTGCTGCCCGGAGCGCCAGCCTGATGCTCGCGCGGGTTCGCCCGGGCTGCCGGTCGAGCGGCCGGGTTGATCGCGCGTGGGGCGGCCCGCCTGCCGCTGGGCGCTCGGTCGCAGGCGTCCGCCGAGCCTGCCGCCGGGTGGTTTTGGCTGCTGCTGATGATCGGACATCTGCAGACATTCTCGCAAGCGCGCGCAAGCCGCCGTGCACAGCGTCCGCGCGGCGCAGCCGCTGCGTGCAGGGCAGATCAGCCAGGGGCGCCTGTCGCGCCGGATGTTTGGGCTCAGAGAGACTCGATCCGCAGGCGGAACGACCGCGCGCCCTCAACCGTCGCGCCGGCGGCGTGCGCGAGCTCGGCGAGCGTCCGGTCGGAGGTGACCACGCGGATCGTCTGCGGCTGCGCATCGGCCCGCAGCAGACGGACAATCTCGTCATCGGCAGCATCCGCCTTGGGTTTCGGGGCGTGCCTGACATCGACCACCGTCGAATGAAGCGGCGGTGAGGGCTTGCGCTCGAACACGACGGTCACCTCCTCACCCTCGCTGGCGGCCCACGATTCGAGCGCAACAACGAGCCTGCGCATCGCGCTGTCGCGGTCTTTCCACCACGCGTCCGGCCTGGTGCCGATCACGTTCATGCCGTCGATAATCCAGCGCATCCGACGATTCTGGCGCGCAAAGGTCTTGTGAACAACCCGTTACCTGGGGGGTGCCGGCTCGTCATTGTGCCGCGCGCCTGCTAGCTTGCGCAATTGTAAGGCCGCATTAAGCGGCGTGTATGTGCAGGCACCGGTGGTCGGGAGAGACGTCCTCGCGGTAGAAGCACTAATAGCTGGAGGGAATCTCCCCAATGCCAACAGGAACAGTCAAGTGGTTTAGCGACGAGAAGGGCTTCGGCTTCATCACGCCCGACGAGGGCAGCCGTGACCTATTCGTCCACCACAGCTCGATCAGCGCGGACGGCTACCGCTCGCTCGCCGAGGGGGCCAAGGTCTCCTACGAGGAAGAGGCGGGCCCGAAGGGCCCGAAGGCCATCAACGTGATGAAGCTGTAGGACCGGTGCGTCGGGGCGGCCGCCATGCCGGCTGGCCGCCCCGCGCTGAGCGCCGACCCCCGGCGCTCTGAAGCGGCTTGGCCTTCGCGTACCGCGCGCCGCCGCTGTTAGGGGGAGTGGCAATTCGTGTTGGCGTAGTGTTATGCTGCCGCCAGCACATACCAGCCGAGTTCGTCTCGCCACCGGCGAGCCGAAGCGGGGGAACCAGTTGTTGAGCCGCACCAGCGGCTCTGGGGGCGAATCGTCACATGGATCGTGGCGTAGCGCACACTCTTTCAGCGCGAGCCCGACAGCTAACCCCGTAGGCGTGAGAAAGAGAAGGGGTCTGTTTGCTGTACGCAAAAGCTGGTTCCGGGTTACACCGTCTTGCAGCAGCAACCGTCCTGTGCCTCTTCTTTGGCGCCGCACCCGCACTGGCCGCGGGCGGATCCGGGGGTAGCGGTCTGACCACGACGTCAACCACCGCCGCGTCGTCCACGACCACCACCACGACGAGCACCAGCACAGCCACCACCACGACGACCACCTTCGCCGGCGCGAGCACCACCGCCGGCGCGAGCACCAAGCCACCGGCCAAGCGCCGCGCCTGGCGGGTGCTCTCGCGGGCGCCCGGCCGCCGCATGCTCTCGCTGGGCATGTCCGGCACCGACGTCATGGTGCTCCAGCACGACCTCACGGCGCTCGGCTTCCGCGTGCGCGCCAGCGGCAACTTCAACCGCCTGACCCTGCTGCGCCTGAAGCAGTTCCAGCGCCGCTACCGCCTGGTCGTCGACGGGGTCGCGGGACCGCAATCGATCTCCACGCTCAAGCGCCTGCTGAACCGCAGGCTGCACATCGCCGAGAGCAAGCAGGCCGCCAAGCAGCTGGCCAGTGGCATCGCGGTCACCGCCACCGACCCCGCCGCGCCCCTGCCGGCCGGCGACTCAGGGCTGACCGGTGGGGTCGGCCTGGGGACGGCGACCAGCACCGGAACCACCAGCACCGGGACCACCGGCACCGGCACCACCACGACGAGCACCACCACCACCACCACGGTCCAGGTGCCCAAGGCCACGCTCGTCGACGGCCTGGCGGTTCCCGCCCCCGGGACGCCGCAGGGGATCGTCACGATGCTCGATGCCGCCAACAGCATCGCCTTTGACCCCTACATCTACGGTGGCGGGCACGCGTCCTTCAACTCGCCCGGCTATGACTGCTCGGGCTCGGTCAGCTTCGTGCTGCACGCCGGGGGCCTTTTGGCAACGCCGCTTGACTCCGAGCAGTTCCTGCAGTACGGGCTGCCGGGTCGGGGCAAGTGGATCACGATCTACACCAACGGCCCAACCCACGCCTACATGGAGATCGACGGGCTGTGGTTTGACACCGCCGCGCAGACGGCGCTCAACGGCAACGACCGCTGGTCGCCCACCCGGATCGGGGAGCCTGGCTACGGGCACTTCGTGGCCCGTCATCCACAGGGTTTCTAGGCCGCGGGCGCGCTGGGCCCGCCGGGGCCAGAGAAATGCTGCTGGGAGAGGGCTGCGAGGGGTAGCATTGGGAGCGTGTCAGCCCTAGCGGACCTCTACACCGTCCCGCCCGAGCACGTCGAGCTGCGCGACACCATCCGCCAGATCGCGCGCGAGCGCATCGCCCCGCGCGCGGCCGAGATCGACCGCGAAGCCAGCTACCCGCACGACCTGCGGGCGCTGCTGGGCGAGCAGGACATCCTCGGCCTGCCGTTTGAGCCCGAGTACGGCGGCACCGGCACCGGCACGCTGATGCTGAACATCGCCGTTGAGGAGATCGCCAAGGCGGACGCGTCAACGGCGCTGATCCTGATGATCCAGGACCTCGGTACCCTGCCGATCCGCCTGCACGGCTCCGAGGAGCTAAGGCGCCGGTTTTTGCCGCGCTGCGCCACCGGCGAACTCTCACCGGCCTTTGCGCTCTCTGAGGCCGAGGCGGGCTCGGACGCCGGCGGGCTGCAGACCACGGCCACCCGCGACGGCGACGAGTGGGTGATCAACGGCAGCAAGGCCTGGATCACCAACAGCGGCATCGCCGACTTCTACTGCGTGTTTGCGGTCACCGACCGCAGCGCCGGCCACGCGCACGGCATCACCGCCTTCGTGGTGGAGGCCGACCGGCCAGGCTTCAGCGTCGGCAAGCTCGAACACAAGCTCGGCATCCGCGCCTCGCCAACGGGATCGCCGGTGTTTGACAACGTGCGCGTGCCACAGGCCAACGTGATTGGCGAGGTCGGGCAGGGGTTCAAGGTGGCGATGAGCACGCTCGACCGCTCCCGCCTGGGGGTCGCCGCGCAGGCGCTCGGCATCGCCCAGGGCGCAACCGACTACGCCGTCGCCTACGCGCGCGAGCGCCGTGCCTTCGGCCAGCCGATCAACAGCTTCCAGGGCATCCAGTTCAAGCTGGCCGACATGGAGACCAAGTGCGCGGCTGGCCGCGAGCTGCTCTACCAGGCCTGCTGTCGGGCTGATCGCGAGGACCCGGAGCTCGGCAAGTACTCGGCAATGGCCAAGCTCTTCTGCTCCGACACGGCCATGGAGGTGACCGTCGAAGCGGTTCAGGTCCTAGGGGGCTACGGTTATGTCAATGACTATCCGGTTGAGCGGATGATGCGCGACGCGAAGATCACCCAGATTTACGAGGGCACCAACGAGATTCAGCGTCTGGTGGTGGCACGCAGCCTGCGCTAGAGCCATGCGACGCCTTCCGACCAGACAGACACCGGCCAGCGCTCGCACGATCCTGCTCTCGGCGCTGGCTGCGCTGGTGTCCGGGTTCGGGATCTTCGCGGTGGCGACCGGGCTGCGTGCGACCGGGCTGCTGCGCGTCGTCGAGCTGATCTCGGTGATCGTGCTCGGCGCGAGCGTGGTGACCAGTGTCATCGTGCTCTCGCTGGTGCATTTCGCCAACTGGCAGTCGCCGGCCTCAGAGGATGACTTCGAGGCGCTGGTGCAGCGTACCGAGCGCCTCGCCGCCGATGACCCGTGGGGCTATGACGAACCGTTCGAGCTGGGTGACACGGAGGAGCAGGACGCGCTGGTGGCTGACAGCGACGAGGACTTCCGGGCGCTGGTGCGGATGGCGGTCGACGAGCTGCCGCTCGAGTTCCATCGCGCGCTTGAGCACGTCGCGATCGTCGTCTCCGACGGCGGTGCGGCTGTGCGCACAGGGCCTGGGCGCCGCGGCGCCTACGGCCTCTACCAGGGCGACACGGTGGTCCAGAACTACTTCCACGACCGCATCGTGATCTTCCGCGACACGCTCATGCGCGACTTCGGTCACGACCCCGAGCTGCTGCGCGAGCAGGTCACACGCACGCTGCGCCACGAGCTCGCCCACCACCTCGGCTGGAACGAGCGCGGCGTCGGCGGGCTTGGTCTCTAGTCGCGGCTGTGCTCCGGCGGCCGGCGCGCGCTGAGCGCGTCGATCGAGCCGGCCCAAGAGGACGCGGGGGTCGTGGTGTGCTTCGGCCCGAAGCCGAGGTTCCGGTCTGTCAGATCCTGCAAGCTTTAGCCGTGGGGAGGCTGAACCCCGCCGCACCGGGTAGGGTCAGCCGTGCCGCTGGTTCTAGGTGCAATGCCTGACCCGCGGGCTGCCATCCCCGAAGCGGCGCGGCCGCGAGCAGCGCTCGCGCGAGCGATCGGCAAAGCCGACGGCCACTGCCTGTGAGCCCCGCGAACCGCCTCTGGCCCCCAAATCGGGGCCGCAGGGCGAGTTTTGTGCATTTGGGGCGATGGGAGCGCCCGAAATGCACAAAACTCCTGGGAGCGGGGAGGTTTGGGGGCTAGCGGAGTGTCTCGCAAATAGCTGTGGCTTGTGGCGGGGTGAGCT
>JAJZID010000095.1 GCA_021810705.1 Actinomycetes bacterium | reverse complement strand
ATGGATGCGGACCGCCTGCGCGCCGACATAGACGCGGTCATCGACCAGACCATCGACGACCCGTACGCGCGTGCCCAGCAATCCTGAGCGCGGGTTGCTGGACACATCGACGTTCATCCACAGTGAGCGGGTGGCCAGTCCCGGCGACTCGCTGCCCGCCCAAGTCTGCCTGAGTGCAATCACTCTCGCCGAGCTTTCACTCGGGCCGCTGCTTGTGGACGATCCGGCCGAACGCGCCAGGCGCCAGCAGCACGTTCAACTGGCCGCCGAGGTGGAGATGCTGCCGTTCGACGCCGCCTGTGCGCAGATGTTCGCGCCGATCGCCGCGACAAAGGCGACCACCGCCCAGCGCGAACGCGTGCGCGACTCGTACTGAACCTGGTCTGAGACGATCGCCATTCGCAGGCGATGTTAGAGAAGCGCGCCGAGGGAGTACGATTGGGTGATGGAAGGCAGCGGCTTTGGCGGTCTCTTCGGGGACCCAGACGAGATTCAGCGGCGGCTAGGTGAGTTCGCCGAACAGATGCAGGGCGCCCAGCGGATCGCGTGGGCTGACAATGCGATCAAGCTGGCCGTGGACCTGACGGTCGCGGCCATCAACCGCATGAACATCCAGGGGACCACCGAGCAGCAGGCAGAGCAGCTGCGCGCCACGATGGCGGTCGTGTTCCCTGAGGCAGTGACGCTCGTGCGCGAGGCGCGCGAGGGTCTAGCCTGATATCGGTCGCGAGGCCGCGTGCTGCGGCTGCGCCCCTTTCGGGCTGATGACGAGCTGGCCGCCCGGGCCGCACACGAGGAGATGCAGGCCGAGTTTCCGTTCCTGCTCGACTACGTGCCCAGCGAACCATGGTGGGAATACCTGCGACGCCGCGAGGCCAACGGGCGTGGCGAACTGCTGCCGACTCGCTGGGTGCCCACCACCTTCCTGGCGGCCGTGGACGACGGCCGCCTGGTGGGACGCGCGTCGATCAGACATGAGCTCAACGACTGGCTTGCCCGCTACGGCGGTCACATCGGCTACG
Organism: Actinomycetes bacterium; assembly: GCA_021810705.1. Classification (GTDB taxonomy): domain Bacteria; phylum Actinomycetota; class Thermoleophilia; order Solirubrobacterales; family Solirubrobacteraceae; genus Palsa-465. The sequence continues at coordinate 6,270 of JAJZID010000095.1, read as the reverse complement.
CGGTCGTGCCCGCCGAGCGCCGCCGCGGCCACGGCACCGAGATCCTGCGCCAGGCGCTGGTGGTCGCGCGCTCGCTGGGGATCGACGCGGTGCTCGTCACCTGCGATATCGACAACATCGCCTCGGCCGGGGTGATCGAGCACTGCGGTGGTGAGTTTGAGTCAATCGCCACCGGCGACGGCACGCCCAAGCGCCGCTACTGGTTTCGGTGAGCGCCGATGACCGGTCTGGGGATGCCGAGTCCGTTCTACCGCGTGTCGGTCAAGGCACTGATCGCCGACGGCCATGGACGGCTGCTGATCCTGCAGAACAGCGACCTGACCTGGGAGCTGCCCGGCGGCGGCTGGGAGCACGGTGAGACGCTCGAGCAGTGCCTGCACCGGGAGATCGACGAGGAGCTCGGCGTGGCTGTGGCGGAGATCGACACGGGACTTGTGCACCCGAGCGTCGGACTGTCCCCCAGCGCCGGCTACCCGTGGCTGAAGCTCGCCCTGCCGGTCGCCCTGGCCAGTCAGGAGTTCATCATCGGGCGGCGTGAGGAGCGGATGCGCGCGACGCGCTACATGACGCTTGCCGAGTTCGTCCAGGTGCAGGTGCACCGCTCGGATCGCTGCCTGCAGAATGACGCGGCGCGGCTGTGGGAGATCGCGGCCTCAAGCAGCCTGGCGAGCGGGCACCAGCCGTGAAGGACGATCTCCCGACGTGGCTGCTGGGTGTCGGCCTGCGCTACGGGGCGGCGACGGCGCAGCGCAGCCCGGGGGCGACGGCGATGGCCCTGTCCAGCGTGACCAGGGCAGTGCTGGCGAGCTCGGCGAGCAGCTCATAGGGCCACTGTTCGATGGTGAGCTCGAGCAGATCAGCGTGCGCCTGAGCCGCTTGGTCGGCGCTGAGCGGACCGTGATTGCCACGCCCATGAGCTGCGACCCAGCAGCATTGCAGGTGTTACAGCTGCATGGCTGCGTGCTCATCGCTGATGCCAGGATTTGTCGCGGAGCCGCGGATCTGGGAGACTCGGGCCGAAGCATGGGACGCAAGCCGCTTGAGGCGAGAGATCTGAGCTGTGTTCGGTGGGCGGCCGACGCGCAGCTGTCCGGCGACGGCGCCCAGGTGGCATGGGTGCAGACCGCGCTTGACCGCGAGCTCGACCGACCGGTCAGCAACATCATGGTGGCGCCAAGCGACGGCGGCTCGCCCCGCCGTTTCACCGATGGGCCCAGCGACAGCGCGCCGCGATGGTCGCCTGACGGGCGCTATCTCGCCTACCTGTCGGTGGTCGAGGATCTGCCCGCGCTGCACCTCGCGCCGCTTGCCGGGGGCGTGCCGCTGCGAGTCAAAGCGCCAGGGCCGGTGAGCTTCCTGTCGTGGTCAGCCGCCGGCGACGCGCTGGTGCTGGTCGTCACCGTGATGCCGCAGGGGGCTGCCACGGACGACGCCAGGAGCAAGAACGCGCCGAAGCTGGTGCGTGGGATGGCCAACCGGCTCGATGGGCGCGGCTACCTCGCAGGCCGTGACCAGCTCTTCATCCACACCGTCGCTGACGGTTCGCTGCGGCAGCTGACCGCCGGTGACTACGACCACCGGCAACCGTGCTGGTCGCCCGACGGAAGCATGATCGCCTGCTTCTCAAACCGCACGCGCCAGCGCGACGATGACCTGCTCTTCACGGACCTCTGGCTGATCCCGACCGCCCGGGGACGGTCACGCAAGGCTGCGTCGAGGGTGCTCGACGGGTCAGAGCCATCGTTCTCACCCGACGGCAAGCAGATCGCGTTTCTTGGCACTGTCGGATCGGCTCGGCCACTGGTGGGCCGCAACCAACGCCTGCAGGTGATGCCGGCCGACGGTTCGGGCCAGCCCATGCCGGTGGCAGCCGACCTTGACCGGCCGGTGGCGGCAGCGGACTCGGCGAGCACCTACGCCTGGATCTCAAACCGTGAGCTGCTCTTCTGCGTCGCCGACCACGGCACGATCGGCATCCAGCGCGCCAGGCTCGGCGAACGGCTGCCGCGGCCCGTTGTCACCGGCGACCGGCAGGTCACCGGCGTGAGCGTCGCAAAGCGCGGCGCCAAGCTGCTGGCAGCCTTCACCGCCACCTGGGTCGATAAACCCACCGAGGTCTTCTGCCTCGACCTCGACGCCGAAAGTGGACGCGGCCGCCGGGTGAGCGAGACCGGCAAGGGCGTTCTGGATGCCTTTGAGCTGTCGCCGGCCAAACGCCTCAGCGTCAGGGCGCGCGATGGCAAGGAGATCGAGTACCTCGTCATCAGCCCCCGCTCGGGCGAGCGCCCGCCGCCGATGTTCCTCGGCGTTCACGGTGGACCGCACGGGTGGAACCCCGGCGCGCACGAGTTCTACAGCTACCAGGTGCTCGCGGCCGCCGGCTACGCGGTCGTTTTGCCGAACCCGCGCGGCAGCAGTGGCTACGGCGAGCAGTTCACGATGACAGTCAACGAGGACTGGGGAGGCGAGGATTACCACGACCTGCTCGCGTGTGCCGATGACGCGATCCGGCGCGGCCTGGCTGACGGGGATCGCCAGTTTGTGGGCGGATATTCCTATGGCGGCTACATGTCCGCCTGGATGGTTGGCCACACGGACCGCTTCCGGGCGGCCTGTGTGGGCGCGCCCGTGATCGATCTGGTCGCCGAGTTCGGCGCGAGCGATGCCGGCCCGTGGCTGGCCGAGGAGCTTGGTGGCGATCCCTGGGATCCAGGCGGTGTGCTGCAGGAGCGCTCGCCGCTCAAGCACGTGCCCAACGTGAACACGCCCGTGCTGCTGTACGTATTCGAGGGCGACCTGCGCTGCCCGCCGGACCAGGCAGACGCGTTCTATACCGGCCTGCGCTGGCACCGCAGTGAGGTCGAGTACGTGCGCTACCCGGGTGGGTCACACATGTCGGTGGCTGACTTCGGCGCGCCGCCGTCGCAGAGCGAAGACCGCCTGAACCGCATGCTCGCCTTTCTGGCCCAGCACGGCGGCGTCAAAACTGGGCGCGCCGCCGCGGCCACGCGGCCAGCGCGCAAACGCCCCAGGCCGATCGCCTGACGATCGGCGCAAGGATCGCGCCCGGCGGCGGCCATCGCGGCTTCCCTGACCGCCTCCAGCCCCCAAAGCTCCCGCCGCGAGCGAGCTTTGTGCATCTGTGGCGATGGCAGTGCACCAAATGCACAAAACTCTGGTCAGAGCGGAGGTTTGGGGCCGAGGGGCGGTCGCAAGCGCTGTCCGCGCCCACGAGGCGATCAAGCTCAGCCCCAGGGCGCGACTCCGTGCGATACATGGGCGCGAATGTCACGATCGGGGCCCGTTGAAGCCACGGCGGAGATGTCCTGGCACGCCTGACGCGGCTCAGTCGGCCAGCGCCTCAAGCACCTTGGCGTCGTGCTCGGCGGGCTTGACCTTGTGGAAGACCGCCTTGACCGTGCCCTCGGGGTCGATCACGAAGGTCGTGCGCTCGTTGCCGAAGTAGGTCCTGCCGTACATCGACTTCTGCACCCAGACGCCGTAGGCCTCGGCCACCGCGTGGTCCTCGTCGGAGAGCAGCGTGAAGCCGAGCTCGTACTTCTCGGCGAACTTGGCGATCGGCTTGACGGGGTCCGGGGAGACGCCGAGCACCACAGCGCCCAGCTTCGCGTAGTCGGCACGGTGGTCGCGCACGCCGCAGGCCTGCGTCGTGCACCCGGGGGTGTCGGCCTTGGGGTAGAAGTAGAGGACAACCGGCTTGCCGCGCAGCGCGGAAAGCGTCACGGGCTCGCCGTGCTGGTCAGGCAGCGTGAAGTCGGGGGCGGGGGTTCCTGGTTCGATGGCCATGCGGGCATCGTAGCTGTCGCGGACATCGCTCCCGCTACGGGGCCGGCTGCGCCTCCGCCAGGGCGCTCGGCTCATGCTGCAGGTCGGTCATGCGGTCCACACCCGCCAGCTGCGGGAACAGCCCGGCCCAGCTGGCCGCGATCGCCACCGTCAAGAGGCCACCGCCGACCACGGCGGTGATCGTGCCAAACAGGGTGGCGGCAAGACCGGACTCGAAGGCGCCCAGCTGGTTTGAGGCGGAGATGAACACGAGCTCCACGGCATTGACCCGGCCGCGCAGCGCATCCGGCGTGGCAAGCGCCGAGATGGTGGAGCGGATGTTCATCGAGAACATGTCCACGAAGCCGCTCGCCGCCAGCGCCAAAAGCGACAGCTCGAAGTTGCGCGAGAGGCCGAAGACCACGATGCAGGCGCCAAAGGCCGCCACAACACCCAGCAGCACGTGTCCCGCATGCCTTGAGACCGGCCGGCGCAGCATGAAGAGCGCCCCAAAGATGGCGCCCACCGCGGGTGCCGCCCGCAGCGCGCCGAGGCCCACCGAACCCACGCGCAGGTAGTGGGCGGCAAAGATCGGCAGCAGCGCCACCGCCCCGCCGAAGAGGACCGCGAAGAGGTCAAGCAGGATCGCACCGAGCACGATCGGCGTGCGTCGCAGGAAGTGCAGCCCCTCAAGCACCGAACGCAGGCTCGCGGCCTGCCTGCGGGCCTCAACGCCGGCCTGCGCGCCCACACCCGGGCCGATCAGCAGCGCGAGGACCGTTCCGGCGAGCAGCGCGACGGCGGCCAGCAGGTAGACCGCGGTGGGTGAAAGCGCGTAGACCAGCCCGCCGACAGCCGGCCCGACGATGCCGGCACCCTGCCCGGCGAACGAGCGCAGCACCATGGCGTTGGGGATCAGCTCACGGCCGACGAGCACCGGCGGCATCGCGCGCGAGGCGGGTGAGCCGATCGCCATCGTCACCCCGGCGCCGAGCGCTAGGGCAAAGTACGGTGCCGGCGCGTGCACACCGGCGGCGGTGATCGCGGCCAGGCCAAGCGCGACGCCTGAGCCGAGGAAGGTGGCAGTGGCGAGCACGCGCTGGCGTGGGAAGCGATCTGCGATGTGACCGGCTGGCAGCGCCAGCACGAACAGCGGGACGAACTCCGCCAGGCCGATCCAGCCCAGATCAAGCGCGCTGTGCTGATGGGAGTAGACCGACCAGCCGATGATCACCTCGAGCATCTGCAGCGCCATGCTCATCGCGAAGCTGGCGCCAAACCACATGCGGAAGTCGCGCACCGCGAGCGCTGGAGCAAGTCGCCTCACGCGCTCACAAGCTAGCGGCCTGGGCAGAACACGCCGCCTGAGCGAGAGGTCGAGCCGCGAGGGGGCGGCAGGTGAACCTGCCGCCCCCTCATAACGACAACTGCCACAGGCTGAGCCCGTGGACCGAGCCCGAACTCTCGCTACAGCGAGCCCACGACCTTCGCGTCCGCCGCCGCGACCGAGGCCGGCAACGGGGCAAACTGGATCGAGGGACCCTTCGCCTGCTCCTTGGCGCTGATCGCGAACTTGATGAACTGCTGCACCAGCGGCACATTCGCGGCGTCCGGACGCACGAGCACGTAGGTGAAGGTCGAGAGCGGGTAGGCGTTGGCCTCCTCCTTCTGGAGGGCGGTGAGCTTCGGTGTGACCATCACCATCTTCTTGCCGCGCTTGACCTTCCGAGCCTTCGGGCCCGTGTAGGGGCAATCGACCACCGCCAGGGCGTTGGCGATCGTGTCGGCCGTGCCCGGGTTGAGGTTGCGGAAGTTCGGCACCTTCTTGAGGATCGCGCCGGCCGCGTCGGCCACGTTCTTGACGTACGGGTAGATGAACTTGCCGGCGTTGTTCTCGACAGCCACCGCGTGCAGGTGGTCGTCGTGGATGTAGAACCACGAGTTGTTGCCCAGCGCGCCCACCGTGGAGCTGACGATCTCAGCCACACCACTGTTACCGTCACCGCCGGTGCCGGTCGGCCAGTTGACCGAAGTGGCGTAACCGACATTGGTCGCCCACGCCTGGCTGACATCGGAGAGGTAGTGCGTGAAGGCGTAGGTGTCACCCGAGCCGTCGCTGCGGTGCACGGGCGTGATCTTCAGGTTCGGGAACTTCTCGCCAGGGTTGAGCTTCCTGATCGCCGGGCTGTCCCAGTTGGTGATCCGTCCGAGGAAGATGTCGGCGATCACCGGCCCAGAGAGCTGCAGCGTCTTGACGCCGGGAAGGTTGTAGTCGAGCCCCGTTGAGGCGAGCGCCCACGGGATCTCGATGCAGCCCGAGCAGGCGGCGGACTGGGATGAGGTCAGCGGGGCGTCGGAGGCGCCGAAATTGACCGTGTTGGCCGTGATCTGGGAGATCCCGGCGCCGGAGCCGACAGCCCCGTAGGTGACGGTGTTGCCCGTCGCCTTCTGAAAGTCCGGCGCCCAGATGTTCTCGACCGCCGG
>JAJZID010000094.1 GCA_021810705.1 Actinomycetes bacterium | reverse complement strand
GCGCTGATCGCAGCGTCAGCTCTCGCGTATAACTTGCCGCTGTACACGAGCAACACCCGCGACTTCGCGGGCGTTCCAGGGCTGGACGTAAGGCCCGTCCCGCCGCCTGCAGTCAGCTGACGATGAGGCTCACCACGTCTCGATGCGACACATAATATGCATTATCGAGCATTGTGAGCAGCGCCCTGGCCGCCACCTGCGAGCTCAGACGCCGGCCGGCCAGTGCTGCACCTGCACCTCTGCCATCGGGAAATCCTTGGGGTTGCCAGTTGCAAGCGGGACGCCCAGAGAGACAGCGACGGCCGCGATCAGGCAATCCGCCTGCGCAAGCGTGATGCCGATGGCTGCGTGCTCGCGGCGCCACTCACCAGCCCGGACGCCCTCCGCATGGCTTATCGGCGCGATCCGAAGCCCGGCGAACAGCCTGTCGACGGCGGCTCGTTCGGCAGACCTGATGCCGCGATGAACCTCTTCGACGTTGATCGCGGTGGTGAACGGCGGCTCGCTGTGCTGACGTAACGCCGCAAGCCGCTCGATGGCCTGCGCTCGCCCACGAAGCAGGTCGATCAGCACCGTGGTGTCGAGCAGGACGCTCAGCCTAGGCTACCCAATCCGTCCGGCGTCGATACGCCGCTGGTCTCTGACCCAGCGAGCCGGATCGTGGTCCCACCCGTGCTCACCGTTTCCGATCGCGCCGATCGCGTCCGCGATCGCCTCCCAGCGGCGCTCGTCGTCGAGCGCCCGCTCGATAGCTGAAGCAACGAAACTGCTCCGCCCACGCGCGCCCACCCGACGATCGAGCTCGCTTACCAGCTCGTCATCGATGCTAATGTGCAAACGTATGGCCACAGCTTAGCACACTGCATCTCCCCCCGACGGTGCGAACCACTCGATGCTGCATCGCGGCCCCTCGGCACGCATGAGACGGCCGTCTGTGGTCAACAGCACCGCATCGAGCGCTTCGGCAAGCGCCACGTAAATGGCGTCCCAGCCTCGGACGTTGTCCCGCAGCTGCCATGCCCGAGCGAGAAACGTGCGGTGAGCGAACCGCTCCCCCGGCCAGTCAGCCAAGTCCTCGACCGCCTGCGCGGCGGCGGTGCGATCCAGGCGACCGGCACGATGCTTCTGGCGGATGACGCTGTAGACCTCCACATCCACCAGATGTGGCGCGGCCCAGTCCTGATCTGCGGCGAGCCGCTCACGTAGTGGCTCAGCCTGAGGGGTGCCGGCGACTATCTCAAATAGGCACCCTGCGTCAACGACGAGCATCGGGCCACGGACCGCGGTGCTCGTCCAGCGCAGCTATCACCTCGAGCCGGTCCACATCGTTGCTGCCGTCCCGGCGACGTGTGCGCTCCAGCCACTCCTTCACCGACGGCCTCGCGGCGAGTCGTGTCGCCTCAGCCCGTAGCAGTTCGGGCACGCTGACGCCGGCCTCGCCGGCGCGCCTGACGAGCGCTCTGTAAACGTCGTCGTCCACATCGCGAATCTGGATCGTCTTTGGCATCGAGCTAACTTAGCATGCGCGCTCGCATTGATAGATGCGTACGCGCATGTGGACTGGGAGAGCCGCACATCCCCGGCGCGAAGCTCACGGCCGACCGCCATCACGTCTCTTCGCGCCTCTGCGACGTCATTGATGAGGTTCTTGGAACAGCAGAATTCGGCAGCCGCTGAGCGGGGCGCTGTGGCCAATGACCCGCAGTGGTTGGGGTGCGAGGGTATAGTCACCGTGGTGATGACCGAGCAGGGTCGTGGATTCTCCGCTGACAGGGCTCGCGCGATCGGCGAGCGGATCGGGATCGACTGGGATCGGTCGCGGTTCGATGTCGAGCAGTTCCGGCTTGGGCTTGGGGTCGAGCTCGAGCACGGGCGCCGTGACCCGGAGACGAACGTCACCGATGACGACGAACTAACGACCGGCAAGATCGCGCGTGCGCATCTCAACGAGTTCCCCGACTACTACACGCGCCTCGCGAGGATGGAGACAGAAGCGGAGCAGTACTGGGCCGGCCGCGAGCCGCCGTCAGCCGCGTAGGGCGCGCAGCGCGTTGAGGATGACGGCGAGGTCGATGACCTCTTGGGACAGGGCGCCGGGGACGGGCGGAAGGTAACCGACGGCGGCGACGGCCATCGCAGCCATGCTGAGCCCCATCCCGGCAAGGACGCTCTGTCGTGCGATGTGGATGGCGCGTCGCCCAGCGTGGATTGCGTCCGCGACGCGGTCGACGCGGTCGACGGTGATGACTGCGTCGGCGGTCTCGGAGGAGACGGTTGCACCAGCGGCGCCCATCGCGATCCCGATATCGGCGATCGCGAGCGCAGGGGCGTCGTTGACTCCGTCGCCGACCATGATCACCGGCCTTAGCGCTCGATCGGCGGCGATCCGCCGCACGACTTCAACCTTGTCGCCGGGGGACTGCTCGGCGTAGACGCGCTCCACTCCGATTTCGCGACCGATGCGCTCGGCCACCGATCGGCGGTCGCCGGAGATCATGGCGATGTGACGGATGCCCTCGGCACGCAGCCGCTCGACGATGTGCATCGCGTCGGGACGGATCTCGTCGGCCATGATGATCACGCCGGCGACGTGGTCATCGACCGCCACCACTACATGTGCCTCGCCCGAGCCGTGGGAGGTGGCGAGTGCCGTGGCCGTGTGCTCGGCATCCTGGATCCCGGCGGAGCGCATGAACGCTCGGCTGCCGACAGCGACGCGGAGACCGTCGACGGTCCCCTGGATCCCCTGGCCAGGATCCTCGCGGACGTCGAGCGGCATCGTCAGCTCAAGCCCCGCGTCAGCGGCCGCTGCGACGAGCGCTTCACCGAGAACATGGGCGGAGAGACGGTCAAGGGATGCTGCGAGCCGCAGCAGCTCGCTGGAGCCGAACTCGCCGTGAGTGACGATCTCTCGCACCTCGGGCGTCCCAACAGTCAGGGTGCCGGTCTTGTCGAACAGCACCGTCCGGGATTCGCCGAGCGTCTCGATCGCGCCGGTGCCCTTGACGATCACTCCGGCACGGGCAGCGCGGGATAGGCCCGACACGAGCGCGATCGGAGCCGCGAGGATCAGCGGGCACGGTGTCGCCACGACTACCACTGCGAGCGCCCTCACAGGGTCGCCGCTGATCGCCCAGGCCAAGGCCGCGACCAGCATAGTGGCGGGGAGAAAGAATCCGGCGTACCGGTCGGCCATGCGTACGAACGGCGCGCGCTGAGCCTGAGCCTGCTCTACCAGGCGCACCAGGGCCGCGTATGCGCTTTCGCTGGCGGGATGACCGGCTCGGACTTCAAAAGGGGCGCCGGCGTTCGCCGAACCGCTCAAGACCGCCATGCCGCGCGACGCTGTCCGGGGCAGCGGTTCCCCCGTCAGTGTGCTGGTATCGATCACCGCTTCGGGGCTCACAACCGTTCCGTCAACAGGCACGACCTCACCAGTCCGTACGACGATGATGTCCCCCGTCCGGACCTGGTCGACCGGGACCTCCTCGAGCCCGTCACCGACGCGGAGCTGCGCGACCTTCGGCGCCCGCTGGATCAGCGCGCTCAGCTCACGACGCGCGCGACTGGAGGCAACCGATTCGAGCGCTTCACCGCCTGAGAACATCAGGCCGATCACCACCCCGGCAAGCAGCTGGTCGAGAGCGAGCGCGCCGACCATCGCGACCAGTGCGATCGTGTCGACCCCCAGGCTGCGCTCGACGATGATGCTGCGGAGGACCTCGAAAGCGAGCTCCGTCGCGAGCAGCGCGACAGCGCCCGCCCACACCGCATCCCCAGCGCTGGCAGCACCGAGCAGGTGCAGAAGCCCGCCGATAGCAATCGCGCCTGCAGCGATCGACGCGAGGATCCTGGCTCGATGCTCAACCAGCGAGGTGCCCCTGTTGCCCCTGCGGCCCCCGGGTTCTCGGTCACGCGGCAGCGTGCCGGGAGTCGCGACCGCGTGTACCTGCGCGCCACTCATCTACGCCAGCTTCGCACCGAACGCCGGCGTTCTAATCCGTAGCTCCCCGCCGCCCACCGCGGTAACTTCCGGACCGACGACAACTCGAGATCATCGCTGATGAGGCGATGTCACGGCGATCCGCAGGCGCCGATGTGGCTCCCGTCCTGCTGTGCTTCGACGGATCCGACCACGCGGCCTGCGCGCTTGCGAAGGCGGGCGGATTCCTCGCGCCGCGCCCAGCGGTCGTCCTCACGGTGTGGGAGCCGATACGGGCCCGGGTGACGTGAAATCCCTTGACGATCTCCTCTGCACCCCCTGGGGCAGCTCATCGAAAACGAGATCGACCTCGACCTCGACAAGATGGTCCCGGCCGTTGCGCGCGACAAGGCCGAGCACGGCAGAAAACTCGCCCGGGTCGCTCGGTTCGACGCGCCCAATCAGCCATTCTTGGGAGCGTCTCTGCCGCCGTCATCACGCGCGCAAGACGAGCGGTGCTGGTCGGGCCGGTTCACACCACAGCCGGGCAAAGCTGACCCGGTTCGAAGCGAGTAGCCACACAAAGCCAGCGCGCCGATCGACGCCAGGCTGGCGAGGACCGCGACCGTGACCATACCGGGCGATGGCACAGTCAACGCGAAGAACGCTCGCGTGAACGGAAGCGCTAACGCGAGCACGTACAGACCGGCCATGACCGCGCACATTCCGCCGACAAGCGTGGAGCGCTTTCGCGAACCCCCGGCTTCGAGCGCGAGAACGAGGTACAGCCCGCAGGCGACGAGCGTCGTGAGCGCGACCGTGCGCGAGTCACCGACCGACAGGTCAAGATCGTGCAGCGCGAAGAGATAGCCGGCTAGAACCCCGGTGCCTGTAGCCACACCGGCAGGAACAGCGAAGCGGGCAACGTCCCGGACGAAAAATGTGGGTTGCCACGGGCCGTTGCTGGGCGCCAGGGCCAGGAAGAAGGTCGGGATCCCGATCGTGAGACTCGCCGCCAGGGACAGGTGACGCGGGAGCAGCGGGTAGGCGTCCGAGCTAACGCCGACGGTCAGGATCAGGAACGCCGCTAAAGCTGACTTGGTGACGTACAGCTTCGTCACCCTCTGCAGGTTGCGCAGCGCACGCCGGCCTTCGGCGACCAGTGGTGGGATGCTCGCGAAGTCGCCGTTGATCAGGACGAGATCGGACACACTCCGCGCCATCTGCGTGCCGCTGCCCTGCGCGATCGCGAGTCGCGCGCTCTTCAGTGCCGGCACGTCATTGACGCCGTCGCCAACCATCGCCACATACCGTCCCTCGTCCCGAAGCCCCTCGATGATCGCTTGCTTGCCCTCCGGAGAGATGCGGCCGATGATGGTCACATCGACGGCGAATGCCTGCCGGGCGGCGCGCGCCTCCGGGATTGCCGACCCCTCGGCGATACCCTCGACCGGGATCCCGACATCGCGTGCGATCGCGGCGACGGTCTGAGGCGAGTCGCCGGATAGGATCTTGATCTCAATCCCCTGCTCAAGCAGGAACGCAACCGTATCGCGCACGTTCGGCCGCAGCTCCTCCGCCAGGACCGCCACGCCGAGCGGTCGGAGGCCGTCAGGCGGGCTGTCACCCGGATCGGCGGGAAGCGCACCGTCGGACCTTGCAACGGCGATCACCCGGCGGCCTTCGTGCTGTCGCTGCGCCACGACCGACTCAAGCTGACCCACCGGTACGCGGCCGGGCGCTCCCAGGTACAAGCAGCCTGCCGAAACCTGGATCGCGCTCCAGCGCCGGCGGCTCGAGAACGGAACCTCGCCAAGCACCGAATCGGCAGCCACTGTCGGGTAGGCGTCAGCGATCGCCTGCAGGGTAAGGTTGCGGGACGATGCCCCGGCCGCGAGTGTCGCAAGTGCACCACTGACCATATCCCGGCCTACACCAGGGGCAGCAATGAGCTCGACGACCCGCAGCCTCGCCACGGTCAGCGTGCCAGTCTTGTCCAGGCATAACGTGTCCACCGACGCCAACGACTCGATTGCGTTGAGCTGTTGGGCGAGTATCCCCCGCCGGGACATCCGCACCGCCGCCGCCGCGTAGGTGAGACTGACCAGCACCATCAACCCCTCTGGAATCAATGTGACCACCCCTGCTGTCGCGGTCGCAACGGCGGTATGAACGCTCACGTGCCGGTGATACAGCGAATAGCCGAGGACCGCGCCGAGCAAAACGACGAGTGCAACTAGCCCGTAGAGCAAGCGGTTGACCGCCCGTTCCAGCGGCGAGCGTGGATGCCGAAACGACCGTGCCTCGCCCGTGATGCGTGCTGCGAAGCTGTTCCCACCGACGGCGGTCACCCGGAATGCACCGGTACCCTCAACCACGAACGCCCCGGACCTGACCGTCTCACCGGTTTCCCGCCGCGCCGGCTCCGATTCGCCTGTCAGAACGGACTCGTCGAGTCGCAGGTCTGTTGCCACGAGCAACGTGCCATCGGCTGTCACCTGATCCCCCGGAGCGACCACCACGACGTCATCGACGACGACATCATCGACCCCGATCTCGCGGACCGCTCCGTCCCGCCGCACGCTCGCACGCGGGGCGACCAGCAACGAGAGCCGGTCGAGTGCACGCTTGGCACGCACCTCCTGGCCGATCCCGATCGTTGAGTTCGCGACAATGATCCCCAGAAATAACGCGTCTTGCGCGTCCCCGAAGATCAGCGTCAGTACCCCAAACGCCGCCAGGATCAAGTTGAAAACCGTGAGGACGTTGGCGCGCACGATGCTCGTATACGAGCGGCTGGAACTCGAGCGCACCGGACGGCCAGCGGTGATGAGACGCCGTGCGGCTTCAACCTCCGTCAGGCCCACGGCAGCCTCGGAAGCCACAGCCAGCGTCGGGTCGGTTGGGTGCCGCAGGCTCAACCGCCCCACCGCACAGCCACTTGCGGACCGCCGCCGCTCAACAGCAGGAGCCCGACGAAACCGGAGCCTACAACGACGGTCCTCGATCCACACACCCGCAGCACCCAGCTCATGGGCTTAGTGCTGGCATTGGCAGCGCGTACGGCACTGATGCGCGCTTCGGTGCCGCGCCGGTCAACGCTGAGACCGAGCGCGTCAGCGCAGCTGGCGAGGAGCGCGCCGCCAGCTGCGTGGCAACGGTCGTTGAGATGAGCGGCGTTTCCGCCAGCGGATGGTCAGTTTGAACCGCGCGAGGGTGCCTCAGCGCCCATTCGGTGGAGTGGTGCCGCGTGAGCCGAGGGCTTTTGCTCAAATGACTCATCTGGCGTGTTTACAGCGCTGGTGTACCCGACTTGCCGAACAAGCTCGCGTGCGGCGATCGCGGCGAGCGGCTGCTCTCTGCTGTCGAATGCGTTGAGGCGGCGTTGATTGGGTAGGCGCCGGGCTCACCCCGGCGCCTC
>JAJZID010000093.1 GCA_021810705.1 Actinomycetes bacterium | reverse complement strand
GCTCTCCGGCGTGAGCCACGTGCCCAACACCAACATGTACCGCTTCCCTGCAGACCACGACCCGCTGGAGCTGGCCGAGGCCGTTGCCGAGCGCATCGAGTTCGAGGGGCCCGACACCGTCGCGGCAGTGATCATGGAGCCGGTGCAGAACGCCGGCGGCTGCCTGGTGCCACCGGCGGGCTACTTTGACCGGATTCGCGAGATCTGCGACGAGTACAACGTGCTGCTGATCTCCGACGAGGTGATCTGCTCATGGGGGCGGCTGGGCACCTACTTCGGCTCGCAGGCGATCGGCTACCAGCCCGACATCATCACCACGGCCAAGGGCATCACCAGCGCGTATGCGCCGATGGGGGCGATGATCGCCTCCGACCGGGTCGCGGAGCCGTTCATGGAGGGCGCCAACACGTTCCTGCACGGCTCGACCTGGGGCGGGCACCCGGTGGTGGCGGCGATCGCGCTGGCCAACCTGGACGCCTTTGAGAACGACCACGTGCTCGATCACGTGGCCGCCAACCAGGGGGCGTTCCGCGCGATGCTCGACTCGCTGCGCGACCTGCCGATCGTCGGTGACGTGCGCGGCATGGGTTACTTCTACGCGATCGAGCTGGTCAAGAACAAGGAGACCAAGGAGACGTTCAGCCACGAGCAGGCAGAGACGCTTCTGCGCGGTTACCTGTCGTCGGAGATGTACCGCCGAGGGCTGATCTGTCGTTCGGATGACCGTGGTGACCCCGTCGTTCAGCTTGCCCCACCGCTGATCGCCGGACCCGAACAGTTCGCCGAGATTGAGGCGGTGCTGCGGCCGGTGCTCGAGGAGGCTGGCCGGCGCATGCATCTCGGCTGATCGCCGGGGCGCTCCACGCCCATGGGGGACCCGATTGCTGACCGTTCGTGAGCTGACCGCCGAACTCGATCTGCGTCTGCTCGCCGGCGAGGCCAACGCCGATCTGCCGATCCGCTGGGTCCACATGACCGAGCTGGCTGACCCGACCCCCTGGCTGTCCGGTGGTGAGGTTCTGCTCACCACCGGACTGCAGCTCGACACGCCGGCGCGCCAGCGTGCGTTCACGGAGCTGCTGGCCGACCACCAGCTGGCCGGCCTGGGGTTCGGGACCGGTTTCGGCCACGAGCGCGTGCCGGCGGCCTTGGTCAAGGCTGCGCAGGAGCGGGACTTCCCGGTGTTTGAGGTGCCTTACGAGAAGCCGTTCATCGCGGTCACCGAGGCAGCCTTCTCGAAGCTCGTCAACGAGCAGTACGCGCTGTTGCGCCGCGCCCTTGCGGCCCAGGAGAGGCTCGAGCGGGTGGTGCTCGCGGAACGTGGCCTGGAGGCGCTTGTGGCGACGCTCGCGACACTGATCGGTGCGGCGGTGATCGTCTTCGGCACGCGCGGTGAGCCGCTTGCGCAGCACGCGTTTCGCCGCCAGCTGGAGGCTGAGGAGTTGGAGGCGCTGCGCCAGGGGGTCCGGGAGCGCGCTGGGCGCCGGGAGCACGTGCCGTTCATGCCCGCGCTTGCCGACCCCAGTCGTGGCCTGGCGGTTCCGGTTGCCTCTGAGGGCGGCTCCGGCAGCGGCGTGCCCGCGCCCGAGGCCTGGCTGGTGGCGGTCAAGGACGACGCGCCCCTGTCTGACTTCGACCGGCTGGTGTTGCGCCAGGCGGTCACGATCGTCGCGCTGGAGCTGCTGCGCGAGCGCGTCGCCGGCGACACCGAACGGCGGCTCGCCGGAGACCTGCTCGCCGGCCTGCTGGCCGGTGAGCTGACGGGCGCCGACCTGCAGCGTCGCCTGGAGCCGTTCGGGCTCGGCGGCACGGTCAGCGTGCTGGCGCTGCCCAAGCCCGGATTGGCGCTTGGCGGAGGCTCACGCGGGCCTGGTCTGGTGGCCGCCGAGGCAGCCCTGGCGGCGGCGCTGCGAGCCGAGGCGGTGCCGGCGCTGGTCGCGCACCGCGACCAGGTGGTAGCGCTGATCCCGGGCATGGAGGACGAGCTGTTGTTCGCGCTGGCCGAGCGGGTCGCCGAGCGGCTCGCGGGTGAGCTTCCGGGAGCGCCGCTCACCGTGGGGGTGGGCCGCGCGGTCTCCGGCGCGGAGGCGCGTCGTGGCTTTCACGAGGCGCGCTGCACGCTGGAAGCGGCGGCGCTGGGCATCACCGCACGCCAGGCGAAGGTCGCCACCTACCGTGACCTTGGCTCCTTTCAGCTGTTGCTCTCGCTGCAGGACGACGAGGCGCTCAAGCTCTTCTGCGACTCGATTCTCGGGCCGATCGAGCGCAGCGAGGGCTACTACGGCGGTGAGCTGATGCGCTCGCTGGAGGCGTTCATCGAAGAGAACGGCCAGTGGGAGCGCGCTGCCAAGCGCCTCTACTGCCATCGGCACACGCTGCGCTACCGGATCCGGCGGGTTGAAGAGCTGACCGGGCGGGACCTGAGCTCGGCGCGCGACCGGATCGAGTTCTGGCTGGCGCTGCGGGGCCGAGAGCTCGTCGGCTGAACTGAAGCGACTGCTGCGCCAGGGCCCAGCAACCAGGGGGTAGAGTCCATGCAGGTGGCCGAAAGCGACCAGTTATGAGCAGCGAGCAGACAGACCACCTCGCCGGGCGGGCGGCGCTCGTGACCGGCGCCGCCAGCGGCATCGGCCGGGCGGTTGCCGAGCGGCTCGAGCGGGCAGGGGTGAATGTGCTTGCAGCCGACCTGAACCCCGATCCGGATGGGCCGGGGGTCGCGTTCGGAGCTGATCTCACCGACCCGCAGGCCAACGTGGCGGCGGTCGTGGCCGCGGTCGAGCGCTTCGGCCGGCTTGACATCGTCGTCGCCAACGCGGGCGTGCAGCACGTCGCGCCGATCGAGGAGTTCCCGCTGGAGCGCTGGCAGACGCTGATCGCGCTGCTCTTGACGAGCCCCTTCATGCTCGCAAAGCACGCCTGGCCGCAGCTGCGCCGCAGCCCCGCCGCCCGCTTCATCGTGATCGCCTCCGCGCACGCGCTGGCGGCCTCGCCGTACAAGGCTGCCTACGTGTCGGCCAAGCACGGCGTGCTCGGGCTGGTCAAGACGCTCGCACTGGAGGGGGCCGCCGACGAGATCATGACCACGGCGGTCTGCCCGGCCTACGTTCGCACGCCGCTTGTGGAGCACCAGATCGCAGACCAGGCGCGCGTTCACGGCCTCAGCGAGGCGGAGGTCACCGAGCAGGTGCTGCTCGCCCCCCAGGCCGTCAAGCGGCTGATCGAGCCGGCCGAGGTCGCCGAGGTGGTCGCCTTCCTGGCTGGCCCCGGCGGCGGTGCTTTCACCGGCGTGCCGGTGACGATGGACCAGGGTTGGACTGCGCGCTGAGCGCTGGGCGCGCGGCCTGGCGGTATGCTCGGGCCGACGATGACGGATCGCTCGGCAGCCGCGCTCGGTGAGATCATTCGCAAGCAAAGGGAGCTGGCAGAGCTTTCGATGCGGCGCTTCGCCGACCTCGCGGGCATCTCCAACCCCTATCTCAGTCAGATCGAGCGTGGCCTGCGCGCGCCTTCAGAGCAGGTGCTCGAGGCGATTGCAAAGACGCTTCGGGTCTCGGCGGACACGCTCTACGAGCAGGCGGGCGTGACGCCGCCGGGCGAGGAGCCGGAGGCGAGCGCGGTGCTTGACGCGATCGCCGCCGACCCGCGCCTGAGCGCGCGCCAGCGCAGCGCGCTGCGCGAGATCTACGAGGCCTTCACGGCCGCGAACGCGCCGCCACCGCGGAGAGCAACGGCGGCCAGTGCTCAGCAAGCGCCTCACGACCCATGAACAGCCCGAGGTGGCCGCCGCTTGCGAGCTCGTAGCGGACCTCGCCGGGCGGGGTCGAGGCCGCATCTGCCAGTGCGAAAACCTGGGCCGCTGGGGTGATGTGGTCGCCGCTGCCCGCCAGCAGGTGCAGTGGCATGGCGAGCGCTTCGAGTTGGACCGCACGCCCGCCGACCTCGAGCGTCCCGTCGATCAGGGCGTTGTCGCGGAAGAGGCGCTCGACGATCCACAGGTAGAAGGCGCCGGGAATGTCCTGGGTGTGCTTGAACCAGTCCTCAAACTCGCGGTAGCGGGCCACGTAGCGGTCGTCGTCGATGTGGCGCAGCAGGTCGACCTGGCGCGTGTACTCATCCAGTGGGTTGATCAGGATGAAGCCTGAGAGCATGTGCTCGCCCTTGAGCACGCCACCGCCCAGCGCCACCAGCGCGCGGTAGAAGGAGAGGTCTCCGCCGGGCGCAAGCCGCGTCACCACCTCGCCGATGACGGGTTCGCCGGCGTGGAAGTCGATCGGCGCGCCGGCGATCGTGAGCGTGTTGACGCGCTCGGGGTGCAGGGCTGCGTACACGGTCGCAAGCCAGCCGCCCTGGCAGTCGCCAACCAGGTTGACGCGACCGCCGGCGTGGTTTACAGCGCGGTCCACCACGGCGATGTAATCCTCAATCGTCGCGTCGGCGGTCGCCGCGCTGGCGCCGATCCAGTCAAGCGCGTAGGCGCGTTCCAGGCCGGCCGCCAGGATCGTGCGCATCTGGCTCTGGCCCGGGGAGTAGTCGACGATGCAGGAGTCGTGTCCGGCCTGGGGCGGCAGCACGAGCGTTGGGATCACCGCGGCAGCGTCCGGTGGGCTGAAGTCACGCAACCGCGCGAGCGGCTCCTCCCACACGACCGTGTGCGGGCTTGACCACTCGGGCCGGCCGCGCACGGTGCTGAGCTCAAACCAGCGGGTGAGCTCAAGCGGTGTGCGCGGACCCCGGGTGAGCGTGCGGCCCAGCTCCCCAAGCGTGGCGGCGCTCGCTTGCAGCCACAGCTCAAACCAGCTCTCGAGCAGGCTGGTGGCCGACTCTTCCGGGGCGCAGATCGGTACCTGTACGGGGCTCATCGGGCGGGTGCGCCTCCTGGAATAAGGGTGGGGCGCCGCCAAGCGGGCGGCGCCCCACGGTTTAGCAGACCTGCTGTCAGGTCGGCGCAGCTCAGGAGAGCAGGCTGCGAACCGCGCTGGTGTAGGCGCCGGTCAGCTCGTGGGTCATGTCGGCGTGGCTGTCGATCATGCCCTTGAGCCAATCCTGCTTGGTGGCGACGCCGAGCTTGCGCTCCATCTCGAGCGCCCGCTCAACAGCCTTCTGGTAGGCGTCGATCGTCTGCACGCCGGTCTTGCGCGCGGCGTCCATGACCTGTTCGCTGAACTGCTTGTACTGCTCGTAGCCGGCCTCGAACGTCTGGGCCGGGGTGGTGGGGGCTTCGCTTGCGGCCATCATGAACCTCGGGTGTTGGTGTGAGAGTGAGAGAGATGAATCTGCTTGCAGGTTAGCAGCTAACTAGCAAGCGCGCAAGCGCAACCCGCCCGGCGGCTACATGTCCATGCCGCCGTTGACGTGCCAGACGGCGCCCGTTATGTACGAGGACTGGTCGGCGGCCAGAAAGTGCACGACGCGCGCGACCTCGTCCGGGCGCCCGAGCCGGCCGAGCGGGATCTTTGCCTTGATCTGATCCATCACCTTCTCGGGGATCGTCTCCATCATCTCGGTGGCAATGAACCCGGGTGCGACGGTGTTCACGGTCAGCCCGACGCCGTCGGGGTCGAGCTTCCCGGCACGCTTGAGCTGGAAGGCGGCTTCGAGCGCGAGCGTCTTGGTCAGTCCGAACAGGCCCGACTTGGATGCGGCGTAGTTGGCCTGGCCGATGTTGCCGGTCTCGCCGATGATCGACGAGATGTTGATGATCCGGCCGGAGCCGCGCTCGATCATGTGCGGCAGCACCGCCTGGCTGAGGAAGAACGCCCCGGAGAGGTTCACCGACAGCACCCTGTGCCAGTCCTCGTCGGTCAGCTTCAGCACCGTCTTGTCGATCGTGATCCCGGCGTTGTTGACGAGGATGTCAAGCCGGCCGTGCTGCTCGATCACCTCGCTGACAGTCCGTCGGCAGTCCTCCGGCGAGCCGATGTTGCCCTGGTGGATGCTCGCCTCCAGCCCATCGTGGCGCAGCCGGTCGAGGAAGTCGCGGGCCTTGGCCTCGTTGCTTGAGTAGCCGGCGGCCACCGTCGCGCCACGCTCGGCCAGGCTGCGCGTGATCGCGGCGCCGATCCCACGTGTGCCGCCGGTCACGAACGCCACCCGGCCGTGCAGCCGGGGACGCCCGATCGGTGGATCGGCGTCACCGGTCGCGCCCGCGCCGCTGCGCCCGCCCTTGCCCTGCTCCTCGTCTGTCTGCATCGCAACCCCTATCGCTAACGGCTGGAGCGCTCGCCGAGCCACCGCGCGAGCTCCGGCCAGATTTCCCTCTTTGCCTTCGAGCCCGCCATCAGGCCGATGTGCCCGCCCGGGCGGGCAAGGTGCGTCACGTCCTGGCTTGAGACAAGATCGAGCAGCGGCAGCGTTCCCTCGCGCGGGGCGATGTGATCAGAGCCGGCGGTCACGACCAGCAGGTTCTGGCCGATGCGCCCCAGGTCGACACGCTCACCACGCAGGCGGATGCTGCCCGCCACCAGCCGGTTCTCCTTATACATCCAGGTGATCCACTCGCGGTAGGCACGCCCCGCGAAGGGCGGATTATCAGCGACCCACTTGGCCATCGCCTGATAGGCGCCGCGGGGATCCTGGCCGTCGAGGATCTGGTGCAGCAGGCGCCGGTAGGTCGTCACGTAGTTGGTGACCGGTTTCATCAGCTTGTTGGCCCAGTCGATTCCCGACCCCGGTACGGCGCCGTAGGCGTCGGCGATCAGATCGACGTCGAACTCATCGCCGCCAACCCAGCGCGCGTAGAGCGAGCCCGACGGGTCGATCGGTGTGGTCAACAGCACGGCGTTGCGGACCGGGCCGTCCGGGTGGATGGCGCAGTACATCGCGCACAGCGTCCCGCCGATGCACCAGCCGAGCAGCGAAGCCTCGTCGGCGCTGGCGGCGCGCAGCGTCTCACGCAGCGCCCAATCGAGCTCGTCGCAGACGTAGTCCTCGAGCCCGCGGTCTGAGTCCTCTTCGTCGGGGACCCCCCAGTCGACCAAAAACACGTCAAAGCCCTGCTCGAGCAGATACTCGACAAATGAGTTACCCGGCCGCAGGTCGAAGATCTCCGGCCGGTTGATCAGCGCGAAGACCAGCAGCACCGGCACGGGGTGCGAACGCCTGGCCGAGCGATAGCGATACAGCGTTGTCTCGCGGTGACTCCAGACCACATCGCGCGGACTGCGCCCAATCTTGGCGTCGGGGGTCGTCAGGATCACGTTGGCGAACTCGACCGCGGCGCGGGGCAGCGACACCAGGCGGCCGAGCGTCGTCATCGCCTACTCCTTGGGTGTGCGCGGCTTGCGCGGCTCGCGCTCGCCCTCGATGCGGTCGAGCTTCGCGCCGATCGCCTCGACCTCCTGCAG
>JAJZID010000092.1 GCA_021810705.1 Actinomycetes bacterium | reverse complement strand
CAGCCGGGCGTCTACCAGGACGTGGTTGACCCCTCCGCCTATGTGATCCTGCCCAGTGAGCGCGGCAAGCTCGTGGTCTGGACGACGACCCCGTGGACGCTCGTCTCAAACGCCGCCGTCGCCGTCGACCCGGAGCTCACATACGTGCTGACCGGCGATGGCTACATCGTCGCCGAGGCCCTGGCGCCAACGCTGTTCGGCGAGCAGGTGCAGGTCGCCGAGCGCTTCCCCGGCGCCGCGCTGGTCGGCCTGCGCTACCAGCCGCCGTTTGACTTCATCCCCGGCTCGGAGTACGGCGAGCGCGCCCACACGGTGCTTGCGGCCGACTTCGTCACCGCGCAGGACGGGACCGGTCTGGTGCACACGGCGATCGCCTTTGGCGAGGACGACTTCCGCCTGGGGCAGGCAAACGGCCTTGCGCCGATCAACCCGGTCATGCCCGACGGCACCTACGGCCCGCGGATCACGCCGTGGGCCGGCATCGGTGTCAAGGCGGCCGACCCGCTGATCCTCGCGGATCTCGAGCGCCGCGGGCTGCTCTTGCGCTCAGAGCCCTACGAGCACTCCTACCCGCACTGCTGGCGCTGCAACACGGCGCTGCTCTACTACGCAAAGCCCTCCTGGTACATCGCCACCAGCCAGATCAAGGATCAGCTGCTGGCCGCCAACGAGACGATCGGCTGGCAGCCGCCGCACGTCAAGCACGGCCGCTTCGGCAACTGGCTCGAGGGCAACGTCGACTGGGCGCTCTCGCGCGAACGCTACTGGGGGACGCCGCTGCCGGTATGGAGGTGCCCCGCTGGGCACCTCCATGTGGTCGGCTCACTGACCGAGCTTGAACAGCTGTCGGGCACGCTGCTCGAGGACCCGCACCGGCCGTTCGTCGACGATGTCAGCTTCGCCTGCCAGGCGGACGGCTGCGCTGAGATGATGCGACGCGTCCCCGACGTGATCGACGTCTGGTTTGACTCCGGCTCGATGCCGTTTGCCTCCTACGGAGCGATGCCGTCGCGCGGCGGGGCGGCGCCCGCGCGGGCCGATGCGGAGTTTGAGGCGCACTTTCCGGCCGACTACATCTGCGAGGCGCTGGATCAGACGCGCGGCTGGTTCTACTCGATGCTCGCCGTCTCCACACTCCTGTTCGGCGAGAGCTCCTACCGCAACGTCCTGTGCCTGGGGCTGATCCTCGACGAGCAGGGCCAGAAGATGAGCAAGTCCAAGGGCAACATCGTCGAGCCCTGGGCGGTGCTCGACACGCACGGCGCCGACGCCTTCCGCTGGTACTTCTTCACCTCCAAGTACCCCTGGGACGGCTACCGCTTCTCGATGGAGGCGATCGGCGAGGCGGTGCGCCAGTTCCTGTTGACGGTCTGGAACACCTACGGCTTCTACGTGCTCTACGCGAACGCCAACGGCGTCTCGCGCGAGTCGCTGTCGCTGCCTGAGCCAAGCGAGCTGGGCGAGCTTGACCGCTGGGCGCTCTCGCGCCTTGCGGCGACAGTTGAGACCGTGACCCTTGGGCTGGACGCCTTTGACGCGACCGGCTCGGGCCGCGCGATCGCCGCCTTTGTGGACGAGCTCTCAAACTGGTATGTGCGCCGCTCGCGCCGACGCTTCTGGGACGGTGAGCCGGCGGCGATGGCGACGCTTCACCACATCCTGGTGACGCTGTCCAAGCTGCTCGCCCCGTTCACGCCGTTCATCGCCGATGAGATCTACTGCAACCTGAGCGGCGAGGAGCCGAGCGTGCACCTCTGCGACTTTCCGGCCGTCGAGGCCGGGGTCCGTGACGAGGACCTGGACGACGCGATGGACGTCGCACGCGAGACGGTGCGCCTCGGGCTTGCGGCCCGCGCCCAGGCGAAGGTCAAGCTGCGTCAGCCGCTGCGCGCCGCGGTGGTCGTGGCCGCCGGGGTGGAGCGGGAGGCGATCGTTCGGCTCGCGGAGATCGTGCGTGACGAGCTCAACGTGCGCGAGCTGCGCTTCGTCTCCGAGGCCGATGAGCTCGGCGAGGTCGAGGTCAAGCCCAACTACCGCACCCTGGGGCCGCGCTTCGGGGCGGCGATGCCGATGGTCGCGGCGGCCGTCGCCGGGCTCGACGCCGACCGGGCGGCGCGAGCGCTGCGTGCCGGTGAGCCGGTGCATGTCGATGTCGGTGGCGGCGAGCACGCGCTCGGCGCCGAGGATCTGCTTGTCTCGATGCGGCCGCTGGCCGGCTACCAGGTGGAGCGCGAGGGTTCGCACGCGGTCGCGCTCGAGCTGGAGATCGACGACGGGCTGCGCGCAGAGGGCTGGGCGCGGGAGATCGTGCACGCCGTCCAGGCCGCGCGCCGGGCGGCGGGCCTTGAGGTGTCTGACCGGATCGCGCTGACCCTGGACGGGGCCGCTGAGCTGCTGGCCGCCGCGCGCGAGCACGAGCGCTACCTGGCCGGTGAGGTGTTGGCGGTGAGCGTCATATACGGACCCGTCAGCGAGGATGAGGCCACGGGTGGGCCGGTCACGATCGACGGCCTGACGCTGCAACTCGCGCTGGTAAAGGCCTGAAAGGTCGCGCGGCTGAGCGGATGGACGACCCGGCGCCCGTGATCGACCTGAACGCCGACGTCGGCGAGCGACCCGGCGCCGCCGGCGTGGCCGACGACGAGGCGATCATGGCCGGCGTCTCCAGCGTGAGCGTGGCCTGCGGCTTTCACGCCGGCGACGGCGAGACGATGCGCCGCGTGTGCGAGGCGGCTGTGCGACTGCGCAAGGCGATCGGGGCGCACGTCTCCTACCTTGACCGCGAGGGCTTCGGGCGCCGCGAGATCGACGTTTCACCAGATGTCCTTGCCGACCACATCGCCCAGCAGATCGCGGCGCTCGAGGCGACCGCCGTGCTCGCGGGCGGCAGTGTGCGCTACGTCAAGCCGCACGGGGCGCTGTATAACCGGGCCGCCGTTGATCCGCTCACGGCCCGGGCGGTCGCCCGCGCGGTGGCGGATACCGCGGCGGGGCTGGCGCTGCTTGCACCGCCCGGCTCGGAGCTTCTGCAGGCGGCCGCGGAGCACGGGATCGCCGGCTTTGCCGAGGGCTTCGCCGACCGTGCCTACCGTGCCGACGGCACGCTGATGCCGCGCACACAGGACGGGGCGCTGCTCGCTCCGGAGGCGGCGCTTGAGCAGGGGCTCGGACTGGCACGCTCCAGCCGCTTCCGCTCGCTGTGCGTGCACTCCGATACGCCTGGCGCCGCGGTGCTGGCGGTGGCGCTGCGCGACCGGCTGATCGGCGCGGGGTTCGAGATCCGGCCCTTTGCCTGATGACGCGAACGCGATGCCCGACCACGTCCAGCAGCACACCCGGCCGGTCGGCGACCGCGCGCTGCTGATCGAGCTGCCCGACAACCGCCTGGTCCACGCCGCCGCGGCGCTCGTGAGGGCCCGCTACGGCGAGGCGCTCGCCGAGGTGGTGCCCGGCCATCAGACGCTGCTTTTGGTGTGGCACGAGCGGCCGGTGCGCGTCGAGCTGGACGGCCTCGAGGCCGCCGGTCATAGCGCCCGGGCGCCGGTCCGGATCGCCGTTTGCTACGACGGCGCGGACCTCGAGGCGGTCGCGTCCGCGCTGGGAGTGAGCGCCGAGGCGGTCGTGGCGCAGCACGCCGGCGCGCAATACACCGTCGCGTTCATGGGCTTTGCGCCCGGGTTTCCGTACCTGATCTGCGAGCGGTCCTCGCCGCTGCTCGAGCTGCCGCGCCGCGCCACGCCGCGCACACGCGTGCCGGCCGGCTCGGTGGCGGTGGCAGCCGGCTACTGCGGCATCTACCCACAGGACTCCCCCGGTGGCTGGAACCTGCTCGGCCACACCGACCTCTGCCTCTTCGACGCCCGGCGCGAGCAGCCGGCGCTGCTTGAGCCGGGCATGTCCGTACGCTTTTCGCCGGTCCGCGCATGACAAGGCTCGAGGTCGTCTCGCCGGGGCCGCTGACCACTCTGCAGGACCTTGGCCGTCCCGGCCATGCGCACATCGGCGTGCCACGGTCCGGCGCGGCCGACCGCCCGGCGCTGGTGCTGGCAAACCGCCTGGTCGGCAACGACGACGGAGCGGTCGCGCTCGAGACCACGCTGAGCGGCCCGCGGCTGCGCTTTGACGGACCGGCGGTGGTGGCGTTCACCGGGGCACCGGTCCCGGGCCTGGCGATGAACGAGCCGGTCGAGGTGGCGGCCGGGGTGGAGCTTGCGATCGGCACCGCGAGCCACGGGCTGCGGACCTACGTCGCCTTCGCCGGCGGCATCCGCGCGCCGCTGACCCTCGGCAGCGCCGCCACTGACACGCTCACCGGGCTTGGGCCGACGCCGCTGCGGGCGGGAGACGTGCTCGAACTGGGCCGCGGCGCGCCCCGATCCAGGCCGCCGGCCGTGGTCAACCCGCCCGCCCGGGAAACCGTGCTGCGTGTGCTGCTGGGACCGCGCGCGGACTGGTTCACGGCCCAGGCGCTCGCGCGGCTGACCGGCGAGGAGTTCACCGTGAGCCACCGGGCAAACCGGATCGGGCTGCGACTCGACGGCCCGAGGCTGGAGCGCGCCCTTACAGGCGAGCTGCGCTCCGAGGGACTCGTCCCGGGCGCGATCCAGGTGCCACCGGATGGGCAGCCGATCCTGCTATTGGCCGATCATCCGACGACCGGCGGCTACCCGGTGGTCGCGGTGGTGCACAGCCAGGACATCGCCCTGGCCGCGCAGCTGCGCCCCGGTGCGCGGCTGCGGCTGAGCGCCGCGAGCGCGTGACCCTGAGCCGACCGGGCGCCCGGCCCGGCCGGGGCGCGGTCCAGCGGGACCGGCGCCCCGGGGGCGAGGCTAGGCGAGGGCCGGCTCGAGTTCAGCCTCGAGACGCTTCTTGGGGTAGGCGCCCACGACGCGCTTGATCTCCTGACCGTTCTTGAAGACGATCAACGTCGGGATCGACATCACGTTGTAACGGATCGCGGTCTGCTGGTTCTCGTCGGTGTTCAGCTTGGAGACCTTGAGCTTGCCCTGCTTGTCTGCGGCGATCTCCTCCACAACCGGACTGACCATGCGGCACGGTCCGCACCACGGCGCCCAGAAGTCCACGAGCACCGGTAGGTCGGCCTCGAGCACCTCGGCCTGGAAGTTGTTGTCTGTTACCTCTGAAACGTTGTCAGCCATCGCGGCTCCTCTCGAGTTTTCCGTATCGCTTTACAAAGTATAGCGCCGATGGCGCCCGTTTCGCGTGCCTGTCCGCGCCGGCGAGAACGCACGCGGACCCAACAAGCGTCATCCTGTCAGGGTGCTCGGCCGTCGCCAAGCCCAAAGCGGCATGATCGCGTTGCCCGCGCGGCCCGTGCGCACGCACGGCCGGCGATCGCTGTGGCTCGAGCAGGCCCTGGCCGGTGAGGATCCGGGCGCACAGAGCGGCGTGCTCGGCGATTCACGCACGGACGTGTGCATCATCGGTGGCGGCTTCACCGGCATGTGGACGGCCCTCGAGTTGAAGCGCCGCGCACCCGGCACCGACGTCACGCTGGTCGAGGCCGACATCTGTGGGGCGGGCGCAAGCGGCCGCAACGGCGGCTTCGCGCTGACCTGGTGGGCGCACTTTGAGCACCTGGTCGCGCTCTGCGGCCCGGAGCACGCGCTTGCGCTGGCCGCGCGCGCCGAGCAGGCGGTGCGCAGCATCGGCGAGTTCTGCGAGCGGCGCGGAATCGCCGACGCCTTCAGCCTGGATGGCTGGGTCTGGGCCGCGACCAACCCCGCGCAGGTCGGGTCATGGGAGCAGACCGTGCGCCTGCTCGAGAAGCTGGGCGCCTCACCGTACCGGCCGCTCGACCACAGCGAGCTGGTGGCGAAGACCGGGTCGACCCAGCACCTCGCGGGCCTGTTTGAGCCGGTCTCGGCGACCGTCCAGCCGGCGCGGCTCGCGCGCGAGCTGGCCCGCGCCGTGCGCGAGGCTGGCGTTCATGTCTACGAGCACTCGCAGGTACGGGCGATCGAGCACGGCAAACGCACCGCCGTGGCGCTCGAGCACGGCTCTATCCAGGCTGAGCAGGTGCTGCTGGCGACCAATGCCTGGGCGGCAGGGCTGCCCGAGATCGGCGCCGGGCTGGTCGTTGTCGCAAGCGACGTGATCGCCACCGCGCCGGCTCCGGAGCGGCTCGAGCAGGCCGGGGTGAAGCCGGGGGTCTGCATCTCAGACGGACGCCGGCTGGTGAACTACTACCACGCCACCGCCGAGGGTCGCATCGTGTTCGGCAAGGGCGGCGGCACGCTCGCCTACGGCAACCGCTTCGGCGCCAGCTTCGATCATCCCGGCCACCGCGAGGCTCTGATTCGCAGCCAACTGCTGCGCACCTACCCAGCGCTCTGGGATCTGCCGGTGCAGGCGTCTTGGAGCGGTCCGATCGACTACTCGCTGAGCGGGCTGCCGTTCTTCGTGCGGCTGCGTGACGCCCCGAGCGTGCTGGCCTGCGCAGGCTTCTCTGGCGACGGCGTGGGGCCATCCCGACTCGCCGGCGAGCTGCTCGCGCAGATGCTCGCCGAGGGTGGCGACGCAGGCCTGCCGGCGGCGCTGCGGACCGTGCCGCGGCGGTGGCTGCCACCGGAGCCGATCCGCTACCTCGGCGGACGCATGGTCAGAGCGGCGGTGGCGCGCAAGGAGCGCAGCGAGGACCTCGGCCAGAGGCCGCGAGTTCTGGACCGCGTGCTGGCGGGGATGGACCCCACCGGCTACGAGTACAAGCCCCACGGCCGGAACCTGCCTGCAGCGGGCGGCGCAGCCACAGACCGAGCGGCCTGACGCCCGGCGCGGTGCTCACACCGGCCAACAGCCAGATAGCCGCGGCGCTCGACGAGCTCGGCGACCTCTACGAGCTCGACGGCGCGAGCATCCACCGGATCATCGCCTACCGCAACGGCGCCCGGGCCGTGCGGGAGGCCTCCGTGTCGGTCGCCGAGCTGGCGCTCGCGGGACGCGCCACCGAGCTTGCGGGGATCGGCGCAACCCTGCAGGAGAAGATCGTCGCGCTGGCCACGAGCGGTGCCATCCCCGCGCTGGAGAAGCTGCGGGCGCGGTTCCCGCCGGGGCTGGTCGAGCTCACCAAGCTGCCGGGGCTCGGGCCCAAGCGTGCCCGGCGGCTCTACGAGGAGCTCGGGATCGACTCGCTTCAGGCGCTGCGCACCGCCGCCCGGGAGGGCCAGATCAGGACCCTCAAGGGCTTCGGCGAACGCGCCGAGCAGGCGCTGCTCGAGGCCGCCGATGCCTATCAACGCACGGGCCCACCGACACGCATGCTGCTCAGCCGCGCGCTCGCCGTCGGCGAGGAGCTGATCCGCGCGGTCGGCGCCATCGACGGCTGC
>JAJZID010000091.1 GCA_021810705.1 Actinomycetes bacterium | reverse complement strand
CTCCGCGGCGCCGATCTCGAGCGGATAGTCGCCCAGATCGAGCGCCCGAAAGCTCGCACCGAGCTCGGCGCAGGCCGCCTGCGCCTCGTCGTGGCGGGCGTGCTTGACGTTGTCGATCGTCTGGCCGGGCTGCTTCCAGAGCTCGCCGGACTCGCCGCGCTCGCCGTATGAGAGTGCGACCACCTCGGCCACGCCACCCAGCTCGACGGTCTTGGCGATCGCGCCGCCGGCGCGCCAGACGAAGTCCGCGGCGTGCGCCCCGATCACCTGGATGCGCCGGCTCACAGCGGCTCTCCCGCGAGCCTGCGGGTGTTTGTCACAACCATCATGTGGATCTCCTCCTCGCTGAATCCGGCTCTTAGCGCCTGGTCTGCGAACAGCGCGAGCCCGTCCTCGACCGGCGGGTTGAACACCTGACCGAGGTCGGTCGAGAGCACGTTGCGGGTGACCCCCGTCGCGCGCACCCCTTCCCAGACGTGCTCCCAGCTCACCTTGCCCGTGTAGGGGGTGGTGAAGCAGCGCTCCATCAGCGCGCCGCGCTGCGCGAGCGTCACCTGGTCTTGGATGCTCAGGTTCTGGGAGGGGAACTCCGGATGGGTGATGACCACATCGCGGATCCCGGCGGCCAGCGCGCCGTCCACAACCGCGAAGATCTCCGCCCGCGACAGGTGTCCGGTGGCCAGTACCAGCTGATGACGTGCAGCCACCGCCAGCACCTCCCGGACCTCCGGCAACAGCTCACCCGAGTTCGGGTCGAGCACCGCCACCGGCTCTGCCTGCACGCCCGCCTCTCGCAGGGCGACCTCGAAGCGCATCCACACGGGCATCGGCGCCCCGGCCGGGAAGCTGTGCACCTCCTCCATCTCACCCCGGGAGTTGACGGTGGGCATCCAGACCGTGCGGGCGCCTTCGCGGGCGGCGATCTCCACTGCCAGCGGGTTGATCCCGCCCACGGCCCGGTTCAGGACGATTGCGCCGAGCGCGCGCACGCCGGGGACGGCGGCGCGCACGGTCGCGGCTCGCTCGGCCGTGGCGGTGTAGTGCGACTTCAGCTGAAAGCCGGCGACCCCGAGCTCGAGGCAACGGCGCGCGAGGCCGATGTCATCGATGATCCGCTCCGTGAAGTCCGGGGCGATGTGCACGTGCATGTCGTAGCCGCCGCGCACGAGGCTGCGCGCGCGATCGCTTGGGACCGGGTGCTCTGCCATGGCCAGAAGGTAGCGGACACTGCATGCAGAGAGTGTCTTTCGCGTGCGAAGCGTTGCGGCGGCGTGCGGTGCGGCGCGGTGTCCGGGCGGCCCAGGTGACGCAGCCGCCCCGCCAGCGCGTCTGTCCCTACGATAGACCTGCCATGCCGATGGACTGCACCTACCGCCTGCGCATTCCCCATCAGGCTGGGTATCTGGCCCAGGTCGCGCAGCGGATCAGCGAGCTCGACGGCCTGATCGGCGACGTGCACACGATCACGATCGCCCGGCTCGAGGCGATTCGCGAGATCACCGTCGAGCTGCGCGACAGGGAGCACGCCGACCAGTTGGCGGTGGCGCTCGGTGAGCTCCCCGGTGTGCGCGTTGTGTGGTATCACGACCGGGCCTTCATCGCCCATGTCGGAGGCAAGGTGGAGATGCGTCCGTGCCGGGTTGTGACCTCAAACCAGGAGGTGCGCGATGTCTATACGCCCGGCGTCGCGCGGGTGTCAAGCGCGATCCACGAGTACCCTCAGCTGGCTGCGCGCTTCACGATGATCGGCCGCAGCATCGCGATCTGCACCAACGGTACGCGTGTGCTGGGGCTCGGTGACATCGGCCCGGTGGCGGCGATGCCGGTGATGGAGGGCAAAGCGATGTTCTACGCCCAGCTCGTTGACATAACCGCCGTGCCGATCCTGATCGACACCACCGACGTGGATGAGTTCGTCGATACGGTCGTGCGAATCGCGCCCGGCTTTGGTGGGATTCACCTCGAGGACATATCCACTCCCTCCTGCTTTGAGATCGAGCGGCGGCTGATCGAGGCGCTGCCGCAGCCGGTCATGCACGACGACGTTCACGGGACCGCCGTGGTCACTTTGGCGGCGCTGATCGCCGCCTGCCGCCAGGCCGGGATCCGGCTCGACGAAGCGGTCGTGGGACAGATTGGCCTGGGCGCCGCGGGCTTCGGCATCGCGACGCTGATCCATGATGCCGGTGTCAGGCGGATGCTTGCAAGCGACCCGAGCCCCGTCGCCCAGGAGCACGCCAGGGGGCGCGGGATCGAGATCAGCGATCTGCAGACGCTGATGCGCGACTGTGACGTGGTCGTGGCGACCAGCGGCAGACCGGGCCTGATCACGCCGGAGATGGTGCGGCCCGGCCAGGTCATCTTCGCGCTCACCAATCCGGCTCCAGAGATCGAGCCCGAGGCGGCGCTCGCAGCCGGCGCGGCGTTCGCCGCCGACGGCACGAGCGTCAATAACGTGCTCGGCTACCCGGGGATCTTCAAGGGCGCGCTGCAGGCGGGGGCCAGCGAGATCAACCTCGAGATGAAGCGGGCGGCAGCCTGGGCGCTCGCCGGGCTGACGGTCTCCTCGGAGCTGATCCCGGAGGTGCTCGACCGCAAGGTGCACGAGGCTGTTGCCGGCGCGGTGCGCCAGGCGGCGATCGACAGCGGCGTGGCGGACCTGGAGCGTCTGAGCGCCGAGCCCTGAGGCCGGGTCGCGGCCTGAGTTCGGGCTGAGTCCTGGTGCTGCCGACGCACCGCCCTCCGGGTGCCCGGAGAGCGGTGCGCGCCTCTTCCTACTGGAAGCTCGGCAGCGTGCCCGCGGCCACCTGGGATAGCGTCACGCGGGCAACCTTGTATGAGACCTGTGTCGCCGGGGTGCCGTTGGGCGGCCCACCCACGAAGCTGATCGGCGTGCCCGTCTGGGCGTTGATCGTCAGCTGTTCCTGATAGTCGGGCCCCACCTCGTCCGAACCTCCGGTGAGGACGAGCGTGGGCTGGCCGGCGCTGGTGCCGTCTGTCACGGTCACACCGGGCAGGGTGGCGAGGATCTTCAGCACACCCGCCCGCACCTCGGGATTCCCGGCGCCGGCGATGAGCGCGTCCTGCGCGTTCTCCCAGACCCGGTTGTCGTAGATGGTCGCGTTCGGGTCGTAGGGAAAGCCCGTGAGCTTGTCCTTGAACTTCGCGGAGGCAAGGTCCGCCGCGGATGTCCCTGTGGTGGGCGTGATCTGCGGCTGTCCGTTGGTGTCTGGGGCGTTCGCCAGGGCGAGCGCCGCCTGTGCCACGTTGCCGGTGGCGGCAGCCTGGGCCGCCGCGATCTCGCGGGCGAACAGGCCGCCGGCCTGGTTGTTGCCTGCTGCAACCTGTGCCGACATACCGCTCTCGCTGAGCGAGAAATAGGAGGTCCCGTTGTCGCCGTAGAGGTCGTACACGGTCACGGTCTCAGGGCCGCCGGCCGCCTGGGCGCTAAGCGTGGTGGTGCGCTGGACGAGCGTCGCGTTGCCCGGCGGAGTGGCCGATGCGCTGATGTTGCCCGCGAGGCGCACGAGCGCCGGGCCGTCCGTGTGGGTCTGGATGCCGAGCGCCGGGGCCGTGCCTTGCTTGCCGCCTGCTGCGAAGGCCAGCAGGGCCGCGACGATCGCGGCGACCCCCGTGGTGGCGAGGGTGAGCGGGCGCGGCGCGCGCCCACCCATCCGCCACCGGCCGTGTCGGCCTCTCCTGGGGGCGGGTTGCGAGCTCGCGTGGCGCAGCAGCGCGAGCAGTGCGCGGTCGTGGGCGGTGGCGTCGGTGGGGCGGCGGTCGGGTCGCTGTGCGGCCACCCAATCGAGGTCGTGATCGGTCATCGAAGCCCGTCCTGTTCGTTGTGGTGTTCGCTGGTTTCGAGGTATGCGCGCACGCGCTGGCGTGCTCGGTGGATGCGTGAGCGCACCGTTCCGATGGGAACGCCGAGCGCCCGTGCGATCTGGTCGTAGTCCAGGTCGGCCCAGGCGAGCAGCAGCAGCGCGTCGCGATCCACTGCCGGCAGATCCTTCAGCGCGGCCGCGAGCTCCGTGCCGAGCATCTGGCGCTCGAGCGGGTTGAGCTCGTCACCGCCCTTGGTGAGCGCGTCCAGCGCGGCTGACCGCGAGAGCTTCTGCTCCTCACGGCGGGCGCTGCGGAAGTGGTCGCGCAGCAGGTTGTTCGCGATCCCGAAGAGCCACGGTCGGGCATCGGAGTAGCGTGCGTCAAAGCGCCAGCGACGGTCAAAGGCCACCCGGAAGCTCTCGGCGGCTATGTCCTCTCCGGCTGCCCCAGCCCGGCTGCTGCAGAAGCGGTGGACCGCTTCCCAGTGGCGCTCGAAGAGCCGCGTGAACGCTTCGGGATCACGCAGCGAGCTCGCGATCAGTTCGGCGTCGGTTGGCCCCGCTGGGCGCGTTGCGCCTCGGCTGCGTAGCATGGCCGCGACGCGTGGTTGTGAGTAGGTGTCGTCCATTGCAGGTGATTCGCCCGCCGAGCGAGAAAGGTTCGCGGTTCGTCGCTTGGTTGTGAGCTGGGCCGACGACTGGGGGTCGTTCAGCGTGGTCAGCCGCGGTTGGCGGCGACCGCCTTTGGGCAGCATCAGTCTGATCGCGGTGTTTGTGATGTTCGGTGTAGCTGGCTGATGGTCTTGTGAGGTTGCGCCCTGTCACCTTGGTGGTGTTGCTAGCTGTCGGCGCCGCGGTCGCTGTCGGCCCTCTGGCTTCCGCCTCGCAGGCAAAGCAGAAGGCCAGCCCCCGGACCCAGCCGGCGCTCGGGGAGCTCTTCGATCAGCGGCCTGTGGTGCCGGTCCTGGCCGCCGCCGCGCTTGCGCGCGCGGGCGCGCCGATCCCGTCCGTGCTCGACCCCGCATCCGCCGCCGGCGTGGGGCAGGCGATCGCCCCGGCATGCCTGCCGGCCTTTGGGCCAGGTCTCAGCTACCAGCTGTGCGGCTTCGGTGACGTTCAGGCTCACCACACCGTCGTGCTGCTCGGCGACTCGCATGCATCCATGTGGACGCCGGCGTTCGTGCAGGCCGCGACGCGTCTGGGCTTCCGGCTGGTGCCGCTGGCCAAGCCCGGCTGCGCGCTGTGGGCGCTGCACGAGAATCGCCCCGGTTGGCCGTGCCTGAGCTGGTGGCGGGGCGTCCTGCGTGTGCTCGCACGGCTGCACCCGTCGGCCACGATCGTGAGCTTCCTGACGGGCAACTACACGGTGTCTCAGGCCGGCCTTGCGGCGCGTCTGGTGGCGCGCGTGATGCGGGCGGTCCCGCATCCGGTGCTGCTGGCGGATCCCCCGAGCGACGATTGGTATGTGGACAACGTGCCCACGCCGGCGCAGTGCATGGCTGCGGCGGGTGCCAACCTGGGGCGCTGCGCCCTGCATCTGACCCCCGCCATCCGCGCCTCGCTGCAAAGCATTCAGGCGGTGGTTCTCAGCCATCACTACCCCGCGATTCCGACCCTGCAGTGGTTCTGTGACGGTGATCTCTGCCCGACCGTGATCGGCGGGATCGTCACCAGCGAGGACGGCAACCACATCACCCCTCAGTACGCGCAGGCGCTTGCTCCGCGCTTGACAAACCGGCTGCGTCCAATCCTTGCTGACCTGTGGCGGGCGGAGACGCGGCGGGGCTGATCAGCGATCCTGATCGCAGAACAACGACTGCAGCGTGTCAAACGCGCGGTCGATCATCAGGACCGGCTGTGGGGCGCCTGTATCGAGCACGCGGCGGCGCTCCGCGCCGATCGTGCGCAGCGCGGCCACCGCGGTCCGCGCGACCAGCTCGCTGGTGAAGCGATCGGCAGACCATGCCGCCTCGTCACCGGCCCCGGCAGCCCGCCGAGCACGCTCGAGCAGCGCGTCTGTGATCAGCTGCTCGATGCGCAGCAGAGGACGCTCACCGGAGCGTCGCATCGAGTTGAACGTCGCGGCGCTGTCGGTGAACGCCCACAGCAGCTCGCGCGTGGGGCTCTGCTCGATCGCGGCGGCCAGCTGCGCCAGCGCCATGCGCACCGCGCGCATGGGGCTCTCGGCCAGGGGGCGGGCGATGATCGCCGCGTGCGTCGCCTGCATCCAGGTGTCGAGCCTGGAGGCGACGATCCCTTCCTTGCCGTCGAAGTAGCGGTAGAAGGTGCGCTCGGTGACCCCCGCTGCGGCGGCTATCTCGCGCACCGTCGTGGCATGAAACCCGCGCTCGGCGACCAGCCTGTCGGCCGCCGCCTGGATTGCGGCGGCGGTAGCGCGCCTGTGGGCCGCGCGCCGGCCGGTTCCCGCTGCTTGGGCGGCGTGCTGAGCGTCGGCGTTTGGGGCCGGGCTCGCGATGGCCAAGTCGCGTGGGTCGGGGTCGGGATCGGTCACTTCAAATAATTTGTCACACATGACGCGATTGCTGTAAAACTGTCAGACATGACAGAAGGCTCGGATTCCCGGCTCGGTTCGCTCGGTGTGTGGGCTGCGCGCCGGCGCTGGCTGGTGCTGGCCGGTTGGGTCGCGCTGCTGGTGGCCGCGACGCTCGCGCACAGGGCGGTGAACAGCACCTACAGCGACACGCTCACGATTCCGGGCAGCCCGGCCCAAAGCGGCCTGAACATCCTGCAGGCGCACGATCCACGCGCTGGCGGCCAGAGCGGCCAGGTCGTCTTTGAGTCAGGCGGCACCCGGCTGCGCAAGGACAGCCCGGCGATCGAGCAGTCGGTCAAGAAGCTGCAGGGCCTCGCGCACGTGCTGGCGGTCGGCGACCCGCTCAGCAGGGCCACGCTCTCGGCCAACGGCACCATCGCCTACGCGACCATCAACTTCAACCAGAACCCGCAGAAGCTCGGGGAGCGCTACGTCAACCAGATCAACGCCGCGGTTGCGCCCGCGCGCCGCGCCGGTCTCAGGGTCTTCTACGGCGGTGCGCTGGGGCTGGCCGCTGAGCCGAAGGCAAAGGATGCGACTTCGGAGACGATCGGGATCCTGGTGGCGCTGGTCGTGCTGCTGGTCGGCTTTGGCTCGGTGTATGCCGCCGGGCTGCCACTGCTCAGCGCGGCGCTGGCCGTCTTCACTGGCCTGGGCACGCTTGGGGTTGTGGCCGCGGCGGTGGCGTTCGGCACGAGCGCGCCAACGCTGGCGCTGATGATCGGGCTGGGGGTGGGGATCGACTACGCGCTGTTCATGACAACGCGCTTCCGCCAGCGGTTGATCGACGGCGACGAGGTCGAGCAGGCGATTCGCGCCACCGTCTCGGCCAGCGGTCACGCTGTGCTGACGGCGGCCTCAACGGTGGTGATCGCGATGCTCGGCCTCTACGCGTCGGGGATCTCGTTCATCGGCAAGCTGGGGCTGGCAGCGGCGATCACGGTCGCGGTTGCAGCACTGGCTGCGCTCA
>JAJZID010000090.1:1952-7373 GCA_021810705.1 Actinomycetes bacterium | reverse complement strand
TGGCACTAACCGCCTGCTGCAACGCTGCCGCCTGAACGGCTCCCTGGCGCGCATCTCGGATCGACTCGGCGATCTGGTCAGAACCAACAGCGAGGCGATCGTCGCGGTCACCGCGCCCGAGGGCTCGGGCTATGACTTCAGCGAGTCGGTCGCGATCAGCTCGAGCATCCACACCGACCCAGACACGCACATCGAGGTCGTCACCTACGGCGCGGGTGCTGACACGCAGAGCCTGCTGAGGGCGCTGATGGTCACCTCGGGCGGGCGTGGCACGCGGCCGCTTCACTTCGTGCTGGCGGCGGCGCGGCGTCCGCGTGAGGCGCTCTCGGCGCTGCGCATCCGCGGCAGCGCCAGGCGCACGATCATCCTGCTGGTGATGCAGTCGCTCGAGAACTCGATGCGCCTGCGCGTCAAGCGCAGGCGCCGCAGCGGGGCGGTCAGCCTGACCACCGAGCAGGACCCGCGCCACCCAAACCCCGACCACATCCCCGCCGCCTACGATGCGGCCCGCTGGTTCGCGCGCCGCGTCGGCGGCACCGCGTACTCAGGGATCACCGACGCGGTGCTGGGCGTCCCATTGACCGCCCACATCCTCGGCGGCGCGGTGATCGGCGCTGACCGAGAGAGCGGCGTGATCGACACCCGGCATCGGGTCTTCGGCTACGAGAACCTGCTGGTCTGCGACGGCTCGGCGCTGCCGGCGAACGTCGGTGCCAACCCCAGCCTGACGATCACCGCGATGGCAGAGCGAGCGATCAGCTTCATCCCGAACAAGGCCACACCGGCGCAGCGCGATGCGCCATCGCAAGCCGGGCAGCTCTGACCTCGAGGTATCCGCCAACGTGTACGGACGCGCCGCCGCCGAGCACCCCGGCACTGTTACCGGCGGCCGTCCCGCTGGACGGCCGCCCCCTCCCGGCGAGCGCCCGTCAGCGCCACCAGGCGGCGAGCACGCGCCGCCAGTTATCCCAGGCGATCGCGCGGATCTCGGCGTCGCTGAAGCCGCCCTCGGCGAGCGCCGCGATCAGCCGCGGCATCCCGGCGACATCGCCGAGCGCGGTCGGGATCGTGGTGCCGTCAAAGTCCGAGCCGAACGCGACGTGCTCGGTGCCAACCCGCTCGGCCACGTGGCGCACATGCGCGACGATCTGTGAGAGCGGCGTGCCCTCGGGGTCGTTGGCGTAGTCGGCGCGCAGGAAGTAGCAGGAGAAGACGATCCCGACCAGGCCGCCGCTCGCACCGACGGCGTCGATCTGGCGGTCGGTCAGGTTGCGCGAGTTGGCGGCGAGCGCGTGCGCGCCGGTGTGGCTGACGATCAGCGGCCCGGCGTCGAGCGCGGCGACATCCCAGAAGCCGGCCTCGTTCATGTGGGCCAGGTCGACCGCGATCCCGAGCTCCGCGCAGCGGCGCACCAGCCGTCGCCCGTCGGCGGAGAGCCCGGGGCCGGTGTCCGGGGAGGAGGGGAAGGCGAACGGCACGCCGTGGGCGAAGCGGTTGGGGCGGCTCCACACCGGACCGAGCGAGCGCAGCCCCGCCGCATACCAGGTCTCAAGGCTCTCGAGATCACCGTCGATCGCCTCGGCGCCCTCGAAGTGAAGCACCGCAACCGGTGGGCCGGCGCCGTCGCGCGCAGCGTCTATGTCGGTCGCGCTGCGTGCGATCCGCAGCGCGCCCTGGCGCTCGAGCGCGAGCAGGCGGCCGCTTGTCGCGGCGGTCACCGCAGCCGCGCGCGGGTATGGCACGCGGGCAGCCGGCGGCTCGTAAAAGGCGCCCGGTGTGTCCGCGACCGGCTCCCGCGGCGCGCGCTTTGACTCGACGAAGACCGCGAAGATCCCGCCGCGCACGCCGCCTGCGCGCATCCGCGGCAGATCGAGGTGCCCGCCCTCACGGCCGTCTGCCAGCCGCGCGTGATCGGGGCGCGTGAGCGCGTCGTTGTGGCCGTCAAAGACGGGGTACTGCTCGGTGGTGGTGCTCGCCATCAGAACAGCTTGGCAGACACGTGGATCAGCGGCCGCCGAGGGTGCGGCAGGCGGCGACGTGCTCCGCGTTGCCTGACAGCATCGCGCGGGCGAGCTCGAGCATCTCTCTCACGCGCTCATCGGCGAGGCGGTAGTACACGGTGCGGTGCGCGCGGCGTGTGGTCACGAACCCGCACCAGCGCAGGCACGCGAGGTGCGCTGAGGTGCGCGGCTGGCTCGAGTTGACCTGCGCGACGATCTCACTGACGGAGAGCTCGCCGTCGGCCAGCAGCTCGAGGATGTGAAGCCTGGTTGCGTCGCCGAACGCCCGGAAGTACTTGGCCAGCAGCTGGCGCTCGGTGGGCTGGCGGGGTAGGCGAAACGGAGCCGCATCGAGCAGCGTCGCGGTCGTGGGAGAACTCGCTGGTGTGGTGCTCGGAACCGTCTGGGTTGACATCGCGGCTATCGTATACGAAGTTACGCATATGAACAACAGCTGCAGGAGGACGACAGATGGCGGATGTCGAGCTGGTGATCGAGGGAATGACCTGCGCGGATTGCGCCGTGCACGTGCGCCACGGGCTCGAGCGAGCGGGCGCGCAGGCGGTGAACATCGACTGGCGCGCCGGTGCCGGAACGATCGCCGCGGGCGGACCGAGCCAGGAGGAGATGAACCGCGCGCTGGCCGGCACCCACTACCGCGTCGCGGGGGTGCGTGAGCCGGCAGACGCCGACGGCCCCTCATCAGATGGCGGCCAGTACGACTACGACCTGATCGTGCTCGGCTCCGGGGGCGGGGCCTTTGCCGGCGCGATCCGCGCCCGCGACCTCGGCCACAGCGTGCTGATGGTGGAGATGGGCACGATCGGCGGGACCTGTGTGAACATCGGCTGCATCCCCTCAAAGAGCCTGCTGGTCTCCTCGCTTCAGCACAGCGCAGACGCGGATGCTCTGCGCCACGCGGTCTCGGTCAAGGCGGCGCTCGTGGAGCGCCTGCGCCAGGAGAAGTACATCGATCTGATCGACGAGTACGGCATCGAGCTGCGCGCCGGGACCGCGCAGGTGACCGGCCCGCACACCGTGGCGGTGGACGGTCAGATGGTCTCGGGCCGCGCGATCCTGATCGCCGCCGGCGCGCGGCCGGCGATCCCAGAGATCGAGGGCCTGCAAGCCGCCGGCTACCTCACCTCGACCTCGGCGCTCGAGGTGCTCGAGCCGCCAACGCGTCTGGCGGTGATCGGCTCAAACTCCGTCGGTCTCGAGCTCGGCCAGATGTTCGGGAACTTCGGCACCCACGTGACGTTCATCTCCCGTCGGGCGCTCACCCCGCGCTCCGAGCCCGAGGTCTCCGAGATGATCCGGCGGGTGCTGGAAGACCAGGGCCACAGCGTGCTCGAGCACGCCCACACGCGGCGCGTGCGCTCAGAGGATGGGGAGAAGGTGCTCGAGATCGAGGTTGGCGGCGAGGTCCAGGAGCTGCGGGTCGATGAGATCCTGGTGGCGACCGGTCGCCAGCCGAACACCGAGCGCCTCGGCCTCGAGGCGGTCGGTGTTGAGACCGACGCAAGCGGCGCGATCCTGGTCGACGCCCACCAGCGCACGAGCATCGCGTCGATCTACGGCGCCGGGGATGTGACCAGCCAGCCGCGGTTTGTCTATGTCGCAGCCGCCGGCGGCGCCGCCGCCGCGCAGAACGCCCTCGACGGCGCCGATCAGCGCCTGGACTTCGCAAACCTGCCGCAGATCATCTTCACCAGCCCGCAGATCGCGCTGGCCGGCCTCACCGAAGAGCGGGCGCGCGCGCAGGGCTTCGAGGTGCAAACGACGATCCTGCCGCTCGAGGCGATCCCGCGGGCGCTCGTCAACGGCGACACCAGCGGGCTGTTCAAGCTCGTGGCCGAAGCTGACACCGGGCGGCTGCTCGGCGCGAGCATCATCGCCGACGCCGCCGGCGAGGTGATCCAGACCGCTGTGCTGGCGATCAAGGCGGGCATGACCGTGACCGACCTGGCCTCGAGCTGGGCGCCATACCTGACGATGGCCGAAGGGCTCAAGCTCGCAGCCCAGACCTTCGGCCGGGACGTCTCAAAGCTCTCCTGCTGCGCGGCCTGAGCCAGCATCCTGCGCCGCCCGGGCGATCGCGGCCGTCGGCAGGGCGCCGGCGGCGACGAGCGCGGCGATCACCGGCCACAGCGCCAGCGCCCCGGCGCTGGCCAGCCCGGCGGTCACCGACGGTCCCGCGGCCCTGCCGAGCCCCGCGCCCAGCGAGTAGACCGACAGGTACTTGCCGCGGTGCTCGGGATCGGCCAGGGCGTAGGTCACGATCCAGTTGGCGGCCGAGGCGAACATCTCAGCCGCCGTCATCAGCGCTGCGCCTGCGCAGAGCAGAACGGTGGCGGCTGCGGCGCCGACGAAGTGTGCAGCCAGGAAGGCGCCGCCCGCGCCGGTCATCGCAACCGCGGCTTGGACCAGCGCGCGGGGCGCCTGCGCGAGCGCGCGCACGCCGCGGGCGACACGCACCTGCGCCACCACCACGAGCGCCGTGTTGAGCGTGTAGAGCAACCCGACCAGCTCGCGAGGCGCGTGGGTGAAGAGCACTACCCAGAGCGGCAGCGCGACCTGCAGGGCGACCTGGTGAAAGCTCGTGAGGCCGTCGAGCAGGCCAAGCGCCACGAACCGCCGGTCGGTAAAGACGGTGCGCAGGGTGACCGGGCGCTCGCCGGCACCGCCAGAATCTGCCGGCCGGCGGCCGGGCGCTCCGCTCCGCTCGGCGGCCGGTCGCAGGCGCTCGCCCGCCGCCAGCACGAGCACCGCGCCGAGCAGGAAGCTCGCCGCGTCGCCGTAGATCGCAAACAGAAAGCCCTCGTGCCCGGCCGCGAGCGCCGCGGTGGCAAGCAGCCCGCCGAGACCGTAGCCGACGTTACGAAACGCGCGCACCAGCGCCATCACGCGCGCAATCTCGCCAGGTTTGACGAGCTTGGAAAGCAGCGTCGAGCGCGCCGTGCCGCCGATGCTGGTGGCGATCCCCAGGGTGCTCACCGCCAGGATCAGCTCGGGCCAGCTGCGCACCAGCGCATAGCCCGCGACGGCGATGGCGGCGGCGCTCCAGCCCACCAGGAGCGCCCGTCGCGAGCCGGCGCCGTCCACGAAATGGCCGCCCAGCGGGGCGGCCATCAACGCGATCGCGCCGCCGATCGTCATGCCGGTTCCGACCAGCCCCACCGGCAGGCGCACGCCGACCACGAAGTACAGGATCGTGAGCGGTGCGATCAGGCCGGTGCCGGCGGCGTCGAGCATCGTGGCCAGCACCAGCGCGGGTCCGCCGGCGGCGTGCACGAGCTCGCGCAGGGAGTCTGATCTGGCCCTGATCTCCCCGCGCACGAGGTGCGAGGTTACCGTCGCCGCGCGGGCCGCCGCGGCTCTGTGCGAGCATCGGCGGACATGGTCGGGTCCGATTACACGG
>JAJZID010000090.1:0-1942 GCA_021810705.1 Actinomycetes bacterium | reverse complement strand
ACCTGCGCGCGGATGAACCCTACCTGCCGCCGGACGCGACGGCGTCAAGCACGGTCGCGTTCGCGGCACTCGATGAGCGCGATGAGGTGATCGGCGCGGCGGTGCTGACCCCGGACGAGCCGCCGTTTGGCGCCACCGGCGGACGCGCCTGGCGCCTGCGCGGCATGGCGGTCGCACCCGAGCACCGCAACCGCGGCATCGGCGGCGCGCTGCTTGACGCGCACATCGCGCACGTCGCCGGTCTCGGTGGCGGGATCCTGTGGTGCAACGCCCGGATCGCCGCACGCGGGCTCTACGCACGCGGCGGGATGAGCGCCTGGGGGGAGGTCTTTGAGGAGCCGCTGATCGGGCCCCATATCGTCATGTGGCGGCGTGTCGGCGCTGATGGCGCGGCTCACGCCCGGGCGGCTGACGCGGGGCCGCAGAGCGCTTGACGGTTCGTCCGAGCGGTCGTGCAAGCGGCTGGTCTGCCGTCAGCCGGCATGCCTCATCGCGGTGATACAGCGTGAGCTCCGGTCCGTCGAGCAGCGTGTAGATCACCTGCTGCCGGTCGATCGCGACCTGGATCGTTGAGCCCTGGTAGAGCATGCGGAAACGCAGCCGGCTGATCGCCTCGGGCATCGCCGGTGCGAAGCGTAGCCTGGCGCCGTCGTCGCGCATGCCCCCGAACCCGGCCACGGCGGCGATCCAGGCGCCGGCCAGCGAGGCGATGTGAAGCCCGTTGCGGACGTTGTGCTCGAGGTCATCCAGGTCCATCAGCGCCGCCTCGCGGAAGTAGGCGTGGGCTAGCTCCAGGTAGCCCACCTCGGCCGCTATGACCGCCTGGGTACAGGCTGAAAGCGATGAGTCGCGCACCGTCAGCGGCTCGTAGTAGTTGAAGTTTGCGAGCTTCTGCTCGGGCGTGAACGCGTCTGAGCAGACGAGCATGGCAAGCACGAGATCGGCCTGCTTGACGACCTGCTTGCGGTAGAGCTCAAAGTAGGGGAAGTGGAGCATCAGCGGGTAGCTCTTGGGGCCGGCGCCAGCGAAATCAAAGCGCGCATGGTCGGTGAAGCCTTCCGCCTGGCAGTGAACCCCAAGGCGCTCATCGAACGGAATCGTCATCGCGTCGGCGGCTTCAAGCCAGACGCCCGGCTCGTCCTCTGCGACACCCAGTGCGGCCGCCGCGTCCCGCTGGCGCGCCGCCGCCGCCGCGGCCGCGGCGAGGTTGCGTTTGGCCATCAGGTTGGTGTAGACGTTGTTGTCGGCAACGGCGCTGTACTCGTCGGGCCCGGTCACCCCATCGATGCGAAAGTGCCCGTCAGCGGTGAAGTGGCCGAGTGAGATCCACAGCCGTGCGGTCTGCACCAGCAGCTCGAGGCCCACCTCCCGCTCAAACTGATCGTCGCCGGTGGCGTGCGTGTAGCGCTCAACCGCGGCGGCGATGTCGGCGTTGATGTGAAACGCCGCCGTCCCCGCGGGCCAGTAGCCCGAGCTCTCCTCACCTTGGATCGTGCGCCACGGGAAGGCGGCGCCGGCGAGTCGCAGCTCCCGTGCGCGTCGGCTGGCAAGCGCGAGCGTCGAGTGGCGCCAGCGCAGCGCCTCGGCGGCGGCCTGGGGGAGGGTGTAGGTGAGCAGCGGCAAAACGAATGACTCGGTGTCCCAGAAGGCGTGGCCGTCGTAGCCGGATCCGGTCAGGCCCTTGGCGGCGATCGCCCGCTGCTGCGCACGTGCCGCCGCCTGCAGGACGTGGAAGAGGCTGAAGCGCACGGCCTGCTGCAGCTCGGGGTCGCCTTCGACCTCCACGTCACCACGCTCCCAGAAGCTGTCCAGGTATGCGCGTTGCTGAGCGAGCAGCCCGTCCCAGCCGGTTGCCCTTGCCTGCGTCAGCGCCGCGATGACCTGGTCGCCGAGCGCCTGCTCGGAGCGCTGGCGTGACCACCCGTAGGCCAGGAACTTCACC
>JAJZID010000089.1 GCA_021810705.1 Actinomycetes bacterium | reverse complement strand
ATGGATAGCCGACCGATCAGGACAAGATCGGTGGGGAGAAAACTGGCCGCCCATGGGGAGAAATCCTGGCCACCAACGGGGAATTCCGATGGCCGCCAGTGGGGAGAATCACATGGCCGCCGTCACATTGCGGATGGAGCGTGATGTCCTCAAGCGATCCGTGGTCCTCTGGGCGCGGGAGGCGACGAAATGACGGTGGCTCGTTTCATCGCTGACCAGAGGACCCGCTTCCGTGTGCCACACGCCG
This sequence comes from Actinomycetes bacterium, assembly GCA_021810705.1. GTDB lineage: Bacteria > Actinomycetota > Thermoleophilia > Solirubrobacterales > Solirubrobacteraceae > Palsa-465. The sequence goes on along the minus strand of JAJZID010000089.1, from coordinate 7,132 downwards.
CGTGCTGCCGCCTTCTCGGGATGTCTGTGTCGTGGTTCTACAAATGGCAGGCTCGTGCCAGCACGGGCACGCTCACGGTCTCTGAGACCCGCCGCCAGGCGCTGGATGACGCGGTCGCTTTAGCGTTTGAGAAGGTGAAGGGCAGACACGGCTCCCCGCGGCTTCTCGCCGACCTCAGGGACGCCGGCTGGACGGTCTCAAGAGAAGACAGTGGCCGCCTCGATGCGCCGCCAAGGCCTCATCGCCCGCCGGATCCGACGTCGTCGCAACACAACCCGGCCCGATAAGACCAGAAAGCCGTTCCCTGACCTCCTCAGACGTGACTTCACCGCCCGTGGCCCGAACCTCCGCTGGGTCGGGGACATGACGGAGATCCCCGCCTGAGGACACGGCAAGTTCTACCTGGCGACCGTCACCTGCCTGTACTCAAGGCGTTGCCTGGCCGCGTGCACGAGCATGAGCGCGAACGCGACCCTGGCTCGCTCAGCGATCCAGACCGCGGTCGCGGCCCGTGGCGGGCCTGGTGCTGTCCGCAACGTCATCCTCCACACCGACCAAGGAGCCACATACACGGCGCAGCGGTTCACCAGCCTGTGCCGACAGCTCGAGATCCAACAGTCGATGGGCCGTGTCGGGTCGTGCTTTGACAACGCCGCCGCCGAGGCGTTCTTCTCAAGCCTTGAATGGGAGGTCCTCCGTGACGCCGAGTTCCGCGACCTCGAGCACGCCCAAGCCGTCGTCCAAGAACGGTGCTACGGGTTCTACAACCACATCCGACGTCACAGCCATATCCTGCAGATGAGCCCCGTCAACTTCGAGGCGCTAGCCGCATAGATCAACCCTCCACGATCCGGGGGGAACCACACCGTCCTCGTCGAAGAAGAACACGCGATCCTCGCCCCACGCCTGCCGGATCCCGACCAACACGAACTCTCGCCCCACCCACGGGTGGAACGGATGCGTCACAACAACTCGCTGCACACCAGCGGCATCAAGCGCAGTTGACAGCGGTCGACAACGCCGCTGCCGAGGCGTTCTTCTCAAGCCTTGAATGGGAGGTCCTCCGTGACGCCGAGTTCCGCAACCTCGAGCACGCCCAAGCCGTGGTCCAAGAATGGTGCTACGGGTTCTACAACCACGTCCGCCGACACAGCCATAACCTTCAACTCAGCCCCGTCAACTTCGAGGCGCTAGCCGCATAGATCAACCCTCCACGATCTGGGGGGAACCACACCGCCGCCTGGCCAGAGTATGCATACGGTGCTTCGCGTACGGGACGTACAGTCGTGCGGGCACGCGGGTGTGATCGGCCCCCTTCCCGAATTGGACGAACGCTCTCCAAGCCTGGCGGCGCTCAACCCGAAGAAGCTGTGCGACTTTGGGGTAGCAATGGAGGACCTCGTCATCTTGCGAGAGGTTTTCCAGTAGCCAGAGACGGTCGAGCCACGTCCGCCGGCTGGAGTTGTTGCGGTTGGTCGCGTTCCCATGGCCGATCCGGTACACGGCTCGCTCCTGGCTGAGGAAGGCGGCCATGCCGTGTGGCAATAACCGAGCCCAGAGGTCGAGGTCCATCAGTTGGTGAACACGCGTGCTGAAGAGACCGACACGCCGCAGGTGCGATGCGCTCACCATGACGGTGCTCGGCTCACCGATCAGATTCAGCCGAAAGTCTCGGTCGAGCAACATCTCGAAGAGGCGTCGGCCATCGTTCAGCCGTTCGACGCCTACCAAGCCCCGTTGAAGGTCGGTGTTCACGTTTAGCCATCCTCTACGGACGTCGTCGAGCTGACCCTCAACCGCGATCCGCCGGCGACAGAAGGCCATCGCGACCGTTGGTGCCTCGGCGAAAGCTTCGACCATCTCTGAAACACACTCTGGGTCCAGCAGGTCGTCGTCATCGAGAAACTTGATGAGCTCACCGCGTGCCCGAGCCACTACTCGGTTTCGGTTGCCAGCATGACCCAACCGTCGCGGGTTTCGCTCCACGTGAAGCCTACTGTCGTCGAACATCCGCAAGCGCTCGTAGCTACCATCATCCGAGCGGTCATCGGACACTAGGACTTCGATGCGCTCGTAGGTTTGGGCAAGAGCCGATCGGACCGACGCCTCCACATACTCGCCATGATTGAAGCTGGGTATGCAGATCGAGACCAGCGGATGCTTGTCGCTTATCTCACGCTCCCAAAGCGTGGGCCCCGTGAGGTGGGCACGTAAGCCGGTCAGCTGAGAGCCGGGCATTCACGCTCCTCACGGTCGGAGCCGTTCGAGTTCACCATCGGCACCTCACCCCAGATTCGGCCTTCGCACGGGCGTGCAGCTGTGAGTTGGGGCACCATCGTGAGTACGACCACAGATTCTCGCCAGAAGAGTGGATCGTCTGTGCCGGGGGAAGCGGCAACGATGGCCCTTGGGAACGTCGCTCGCTGTGCAGGTCAAGCGCCGTCACGGCAGAACGGCGGTGCTGAACGATGGAACGACGCCGGGCGCCCTCTGTCTCATAGCTGCATAATTGCTCGGAGTTCACGGCGTGCGGAGGCAGGAGACGACTCAAGGGGCCGGGCACAGCGGCCAGCATGCTATCTGGTGACTGCGCAGCGGCTCCAGGCGCAAAATCGATACTCGCTGGCACGTCGCGCCGATGTAACGAACCCTGAGCTATGAACTGTGCGCTGACACACACATGGACGCTTACGCGAGAGTGCTCCCGATCATGTGCTATACGCAAACGAGATTGGAGAGCGCCCGACTGATCGTCGAGCAGGATGTCGTGACCGACTTTAAGTCCGACCGACCTGATGTCCGCGTTTCGATAGCGCTCGGCTAGCTGACCCCGGGGAAGCGACACCGTCAGCTCAGTTTGATCTCGATCGGTCACGCAGCCAGATCGTGACAATTCGCGTCTTCCGTGTCCTAGCCTCACGACGAGCAGCTCCGCCGGCGGTCTTGAACGTCGGAGTAGCACCTTCGCGGGATCTTGCCCAGGTCCCGTTTCCAAGCACACGACCGCGCTGATCGAAAGAGGGCACGCAAGGCAGGCAGACCACGCCGCCTGCCAGAGCGCCGCTCGCCGTCAGGATGCCCAACCGCACAGTCCCGGCAGTCATGCCGCAACGAATCCACCCCCGACCCTCACCTCGCACAAGGTCGCGACACCGCTGCGCACAGAGTCCCGGCACCGCGTGTGCCTACTGGAGAGCCAGCTTGCTAGCGGCCGGAGCGAGAGGTCTCTCCTGATCCCCTGGATCTGCTCTCTGCGGCGCATCGGCTACTGCTTGCTCGGGCATGGTGCAGAACACCGCGCCGGTCTCGAAACGCCAGATCATGGCCACGCCGAAGAGCACACAGACGCTCGCAGCAAGCAGCACCCAACCGGTTCCCGCCCGCGCAACCGCGATCGTGAGGCCGCACAACACGAGCTGAGACAGGGCTAGTGTTAGCGCCACCTGTCGAGGCGAGCCGAGCAGCCGTCTGAGCCGATGCGTCGTGTGGTCTCGCCCACCGCTCAGCACCGAGCGGCCGGCCCGGGTGCGCGAGATGGTGACAAGCGTGGTGTCGAAGATCACGAGCCCAACGAGCAGCGCGCCGATCACCACACCGCTTGGGCCGAAGTAGGCGCGCGTGACCGCGGACATGGTCAGACCGGCTACCAGCAGTCCGAGGGTGAGGCTGCCACCGTCGCCCATGAAGATCCGCGATGGTTTGGCGAGGTTGCGCGGCAGAAAACCCACGCAGGCGCCGGCGGTTGCCAGGCAGATCGTCGCTGGTCCACGCTGGTTTGAGAGCAGCGCGATGCCGGCCGCTCCGATCGCCGAGGCCGCAGCGGTCGTCGCGGCGGCGCCATCCATGTTGTCCATCAGGTTGAAGGCGTTCATCACGCCGAGCACCCAGAGGACGGTCAGCAGGTCGTTGGCCGGGGCGAAGTGAAAGACCTGCCAGCCGAGACCGGCGACGATCAGCGCTACCCCCACCAGCACCTCCACACCAACGCGCAGGAAGATCGGCAGGCCGATGCGGTCATCGATCGTGCCCATTGCCCACACCGGTATCGCGCAAAGCACGATCGGCGCCCAGTGGCTGTGCAGGCCACCCACGGCCAGGCCGGCCAGCAGGCCACCGATGATCGCCGTGCCACCCAGGTACGGTGTTGGCGCGCCGTGCCCCTTGTAACCGGCCGGCCGGTCAAAGAACGAAGTTCTGACCGCCAGCCTGATCACAAGCGGCGTGAGCAGGTAGGAGACGAGCGCCGCCACCGCCCCTGCTACAACGGCGTGCATCTCAGCTCACGCTCCCGCCGCTGGCTCCAGCGCCGCGGCCTCAGCGAGGCGGGCCCGTTCATGGGCGATCACGTCATCGATCGCATCGTCAATGGAGAACTGCGCCTGCCAGCCGGTCAGCTCCCGCAGCGCGGTGGTATCGGGCACGCGCGTGCCGAGCTCTTCAAAGCCAGACGGGTACGCCTCCTCGTAAGGCACCAGCATGATTCCGCTGTCACTGCCGGAGCGGACGATCACGCGGCGGGCGAGCTCATAGATCGAGATCAGGTTCGGTGTGCCGATGTTGTATGTGTGACCGCAGGCACCGTCGGCGTCGCTCAGTGCCAGCAATGCCGCGACCGTGTCGCGCACGTGCGTGAAGCAGCGTGTCTGCTTGCCGTCGCCGTAGACGGTGAGGTTCTCCCCCGCGAGCGCCTGGCGCACAAAACGAGGCAGCACCATCCCGTAGGTGCCAGTCTGGCGCGGCCCGACGCAGTTGAACAGCCGCACGATCGTGGCGTCCACACCGCGCTGGTGGCTGTAGCCGTGGATCAGCGCCTCACCGAAGCTCTTGGCGATCGCGTAGGTCCAGCGTCCCTTGGCAGGCGACCCGAAGATCAGATCGTCATCCTCCGCCAGCAGGCGGTGTGACTGCTTGCCGTAAACCTCCGAGGTGGAGCTGAACAGCACGCGCACGCGGTTGCGTGTCGCGGCGTGCATCACCACGTTCGAGCCACGGACGCTTCGCATCAGCGTGTCAAGCGGTTCGTTTACGATCATCTGCACGCCCACCGCTGAGGCCAGGTGAATGCACTGATCGGCATCGCGCATCAGCTCGTCGACCGTGACCGCGTCCGTGGCTGACCCGCGTACGAAGCGCACGCGCTCACTGTCGACCAGCTGCTCGACGTTTTCAAACGAGCCGGTTGAGAGATCGTCAAGGATCGTGATCGTCGCGGACTGATCACGCTCGATCAGTGCCTCGGTGAGATGCGAGCCGATGAACCCGGCGCCCCCGGTGATCAGGTAGCGCTTCCCGCGTGGCGGGCCTGACGCGGAAACTTGCGGCTCAACCAGTTTCAGGCGGCCGTTGCGTGCGCGTTCTGGCTGTAGCTCCGCCTCTTGATCGAGGTAGTGAGCGACCGTCCGCCGGATCCCCTCCTCGAGGCTCACCGACGGCTCGTAGCCGAGGTCGGTGCGGGCGGCGGTGATGTCTGCCAGCGAGTGGCGCACGTCACCAACACGCTCAGGGCCGTGCGTTGGCTGTACCTCCGCACCGATGCTTTCGCGCAGCCGCGCAGCGATCTCATTCAGCGTAATGCCGGCGCCGCAGGCGATGTTGTAGACGCGGCCGCCGATCCCGGCGGCATCGAGCGCCGCCATGTTGGCGGCAACCACGTTGTCCACATAGGTGAAGTCGCGCGACTGCTCACCGTCTCCGAAGATCACTGGCGCCTCGCCAAGCCGGAAGGCACGGATGAACTTCGGAATGACGGCCGCGTACTCCGAGTTCGGGTCCTGTCGTGGACCGAACACGTTGAAGTAGCGCAGCGCCACTGCCTCGAGGCCGTAGACCTCGTAGAAGCTACGTCCGTAGCTCTCGGCGGCGAGCTTTGAGACCGCGTAGGGCGAGATCGGCAGTGGACGCATGTCCTCGAGCTTCGGCAGCCCTTGAGCTGACCCATAGATCGAGGAGGACGACGCTGAGACCACACGCCTGACACCCGCTTCCCTCGCCGCGTTCAGCACGTTCAAGGTTCCCGTGGCATTGACCTCGTGGCTCGCGGCGGGATCCGCGATCGAACGCGGTACAGACGGCAGCGCCGCCAGATGGATCGCCGCATCACAGCCACTCATCGGCACGCCCAACCCGGCAGCGTCGCGGATGTCAAGCTCGTAGAACTCGATGTCCTCCATCACCTCGTCCAGATTCGCCAGGCGCCCTGTCGAGAGGTTGTCGATGACCCGAACCTCATGCCCCGCGGCCAGCAGCCCGCGAACGATATGCGAGCCGATGAACCCGGCGCCGCCAGTTACCAGTGCACGCACGTTGAACTTCCCCCTGCCAAGTGAGCAACCGGCCTAGCCCGCCGGCCACCGCTCCCAGCTCCATAGGTTGGTGAAGACGATCCTTGAGCCGCAAAAGCTAACCGATTTGCGGCAATTCGTCTAGGCCAAGCAACAAATTTTCCACACAAAGCGCCACGCACCTTCCCGCAAGCATCAGCGCAGGAGATCCTGCATGAGTTATCGCTCATCGGTGTGACCGGCGCGTAACTGCAGCGCCACCCGCCCGATGCGGACGTGTGTACAAGTGGGGAGCGTGAAGTGGAAGAGGCTCAGATCCCCAGCTGCTGGCGGATCAGTCGGTTGATCTCAGCGCCGTCGGCGCGGCCCTTGGTCTCGCGCATCACGTAGCCGACGAGCGGGCCCATCGCCTTCATGTTGCCGACCCTGACCTGCTCGGCGGCATCAGGATCAGCGGCGAGCGCAGCCGCCACCACATCGCCCAGGCCACCGTCGTCTGCGGATATGGCGGCCAGCCCCTCACGCTCCACGATCGCTGCTGGATCGCCGCCCTGCTCGATCAGCATGTCGAGCACCTCGCGCCCGGCCTCGCGACTGATCGCCTTCTCAGACACCATCGCCACCAGCTGGGCAAAGGCAGCCGGTGATACCCGGGAGTCAGCCGGGTCAGCGCCATCCTCAAGGCGCTCAACCAGGGTCTGCATCCAGTTGGCGAGTGCCACCGGCTCGCCATTGGGGGTGGCCGCTAGCGCCGCCTCGAAGAAGTCGGCGAGCTCTGAGCGGAAGGCGAGGTCGCGGGCGCGCTCGGCCGGCAGGCCGAGCGCGCCCGCAAAGCGCTTAGCCCGCGCGGA
>JAJZID010000088.1 GCA_021810705.1 Actinomycetes bacterium | reverse complement strand
ACGATCCCCAGGGGCTTGCTTGAGCCGTGTGCGATGAAAACCGCTCGCACGGTTCTGAGAGGGGCCGGACGCAGCAATGCGTCCGGCCTACTCGGCGGAGAAGCCAGCAAAGTCCGCCTCGTAGATGCTGTTGAGCACCTCGACAACGGCGCGCTGAACGATCTTGTCCTCCAGCGCCGCGACACCGAGCGGCCGCAGCCGCCCGTCCCTTTTCGGGATATACGCCCTTCGGACCGGCTTCGCCCGATAGCTCCCGCGATGAACGCGGGCATGGAGATCCCGAAGGTTCGCTTCGAGATCTGACCCGTAGTCCAGCCACGTCACGCCGTCCACTCCGGCCGCGGCCCTCGGACGCAACGCCCGATAGGCCACACGGAGGCGATCGACATCGACGTGGTGCAGGAGCGCGGTGAACCTCGCGTCCTTGTCCTTCTCTGCGATCCGTCGCACACGATCCAGCGCATTCGGCGCGTCATGCCCGGCACTGCGTCCGGGACGCGTTTTGCTGGCCGCGTTCCCCTCGGGCAGCCCCCTTCCCTCCACCACCTCCGCACCCGCCAAGGCGGGCTTGTTCGACGGGCTCGCGGGTACTATGGGGCTGTCTGACTTCCCGTGATCGTGCATCGAGGGATTACGGCCTTGACCTTCCCCCCGCGGCCCGGACCCCTGTTCGATATGCCACCCCGCGAGCCGTAAAGGGCGGGGCATCATCAACAGGAACGGGCGACCACGGGACCTCCCGGTTCTCGCACACGGAGATTCCATGCATGCACAGGTTCTTCGACCGCGCGGGGTCCGCTGGCCGCTCGCGATAACGCGACCAGCGATGTTGCCTTCCGCCAACTACAACGACGTCGGCACCCACGGAACGTTGATTTCGCGGCTCAATAGCCCAGCCTGCATGTACCCCTGTCAACGCTTCACCCCCGTCCTTGCGGACGACGGCGCATGACTCGGGGCCACTGCGGGTCGCTACTCCTTCAGTGTCGGACTCTCTCATTCCTTTCTCCGCGCCGGTTTATCCCGGCGATTCTGTAGTTCCACTCGCCGTGGAACTCGTTCGGTGTGAGGTTGACCGCGGCCAGCTCGGCGTCGGGAACTTCGACACCCCGCGGGTAGGTGTTCTCGTCGAGTTGGGCGTAGACCTTGAGTCCAGCGGTTGATGTCGTCGCGCCGATCAGCTCGACGATCGCTTGGCGGGAGACCAATGGGCGTCCGCGCCAGTTGCGTGAGATGAACGAGAACAGCCGGTGCTCGATTTTGTTCCACTTCGATGTGCCCGGCGGGAAGTGACAGACCTGGATCTGAAGGCCGGTCTCGTCGGCGAGGCGCTGTAGCTCGGTCTTCCACAGGCGGGTGCGGTTGCCGTTGGAGCCGCCGCAATCGGCGGTGATCGTCAAGGTGCTGGCCCGGGGGTAGCGCGGCTTGCCGAGCTGCTCCCACCAGCTTTGGATCGAAGCGACCGCGAAGCTGGCGGTGTCGGCGTCGATCCCGACCGACACCCAGCCCTCGTTGTTGGCGATGTCGTAGACACCGTAGGGGTTGACCTTCCCCAGTTCCTGGTCTTTGAAATCGTGCACGCGGACCGGGACCGGGTCGCCCTTCGGGCGCCATTCACGCCCGCCGTTCTTGAAGTCCCCGACCAGCTCCTTCTTCTTGGTGTCAACCGACACCGTCGGCTGGCCCGCGGCAAGCGCTGCCGCAACGGTCTCGTTGATATGCCGAAACTGAGCGTCACGATCGGGATGGCTTGCCCCCTCCTTGGTCTTGCGGTTGCCCTGCAAGCTGTAACCCAACTGCCGCAACAACTTCGCGACCGTCTCATGGCTGACCCGGTGCCCCTGATCACGCAACGCACGCGCGAGCGCCCGCACACTCTTCGCGGTCCACAGAAGCGGCGACTGCGGATCACCACGAGCCTCATCACGAACGAGCCGCTCAAGATCCGAAAGGAGCGTCGGGTCGCTCTGGACCAGCGCCTTGGGACCACCACCGCGCGCACGAACCCTGCCCGGCTCGATCGATTCTCCAGCACGCGCCTCACGCATCCCACGACGAACCGTCCCCTCGTTCAAGCCGGTCGCACGAACCACCGCCGCCTGCCCGCCACGACCATGCGACAAAGCCTCAGCCCCAGCCCACAGCCGCCGCTGACGCTCGTTCAGCTCACCAGCCAACGCCCGGAAACGCTCCCCGATCGCATGCTCATCGATCACACACCAGAAGTTCTACAAAACCCGCCGAACTCCTTGACTTATTATCTGACGCTTCCTTAGCTGGCGCCCAGCCTCTCAGGTGGCTTCAACAGGGCTGCGATGACAAGCCGCGCGTCGGCCGTGGCTTCCTCGGCATTCCAGCCTCGGTCGCTTGTCATCTCCACGGCGACGCCTTGTGCGAGCGAGAGGACCAGCGCCGCCACCGACGAGGAATCGCCAGCCAACGCAACTACGCCGTCTCGCTGCTTGTCACCGAGCAGCCGGGCCAGCACGTCCCGGAGCTCGCGACTCATCTCACCGAGCCGCGCCTGGACATCAGGATCATCAACAGCGAGTCGGCTGACCTCCAAGATCAGCTCGTCGACGCCACGCATCCGTCGTTGATCCAGGAACGCCAGTAGCGCCCCGTGCAGGCCGTCCACCAAGCCTTCCCGCGACTCGGCGGGTTCGATGAAAGAGCGCAGCAGAGCGAGCCGCTCGGCGTGCTCGATCCGCAGGACTTCAATCAGCAGCCGACCCTTGCTGCCGAAGAACCAGAGCGGCGCCGCGGCGGATACCCGGCAGGCGGCCGCGACCTCGCGGACATTCGCTGCCGCGATCCCGCGCTGGGCGATCAGCCCACGCGTTCTGGCGACCATCCGATGCGCCGCGTCGCCTGCGATCCGCTCGTCCCGCTCGGTGCGGGTTACCGGCCGGCGATGTCTCGCCGATGCCGGCGCCTTCTGTTCGGTCATGGAAGCCCGCCTAAACGCTGTTTGCCCGTTGTGCGCCAACCCTACCCGCCGGCGCGCGGTATGCCGATCGCCGCCCAAGCCGGCGTCGATACTGCTGAACGTTGTAAAGCGTGCCCTCCGCATGACAGGTACGGAACCCTCTGCTCTTCTGAGTCTTGTGGTGCTGATCTATTGATTGTGCTGGCAGGCAAATGACTTTACAACGTTTAACATTTGGTACCGTCGAGCCTATGAGCGGTCCGATGCACGGACGGGATGCTTTTCCTCGCTCGGTCGTGTTTCGAGCGGAATTGGTGCGCGACGCCGGGGGCTACACAGCGACGCTCGAGCTCCCTGACGGCAGCCTGGAGGATCTGAGCGCCGAGAGCGAAGTCGACGCGCGTGCAGATCTCCTGGCCGCTGTGCGCCGGTTCCTAGACCAGCACGGGCATCAGTTCGGGCGCCTGACTGTCGCCGACCCAGACCACTCGTGGGAACTCGTGCTGCCAGCCGACGACGGTCAGGAGCCCGTTGTTCTTGGCGAGGTCGCTCGGATCAGCACGGATCCAGTCGACCCGGCCCGCGGACCGGTCAACGGCGAACCTCCGCCGTCTGCCCAGACAGACGGCTTTCCGGCCGACCCGACGTTGGCCGCGACGATCGCGCGGACCGGCTGGGGTCAATACAGCGCGACCCTGACGCTGCCCGATGGCCAGGAACATGCCTTCGCCGGAGCCGAACTCGACACGGTGCGCGGCCGCGTGTTGGAGGACACCCGCAGCTACCTCGCCACTCGCGTCCGGCACGCTGGCCGCCTCGAGGTGACCGATCCGGACGGCACATGGGTGCTGGGCGTTCCGCATGACGGCGGAGACGTGGTGGCACTCGAATCCGCATCGGCGTTGACCACTCCCCGGATCGCCCGGACTGGGGTCCCCCGACCCTCCCGTCCGTCCCGCGTCCGCTCGCCGCGGTCTCGTCGCTTCGTCGCAAGCCGCCACGATCTCGCCGCTCGCATCCCCGGGGCAAATACCAACCGCGCAATCCTCGGCCTCGGGCTGCTCGCTGCGGTGATCCTTGCGCTGATCGTTCTCCAGGCGGTAGGCCACGACAGCTCTACCACTGCCGCCAAGGTCGGCGCAAAGCACGTTCGCAGCGTCGTCCAGACCCCGGTCGTGCGGACGACGACCCAACAGCAGACGACGGCCAGCAGCGTCGCCAACCGTTCCAAGGCCATGCCGACGCACAAGCCGGTGCGCAAGACCGCTCCCACGCGCACGACCAAGATCAAGACCAAGACCAACGGACCCAGCCGGACGCGCCACAAGCCATCAGCTTCCAAGACGCCACGGCCGAAAGCCAAAGGCGCCCACCAGCCCGCCGCGTCCCCCCACACAACGCCCGCGGCCAGCATCGCACCGTCGACCTCCGCCGCACCGAGCGCGCCGGCGCCGACCTATTCCTCGCCAGCGCCGCCGCCGTCATCACAGGCCACCGGTAGCAGCTCGGCGCCATCTACCCCGAAGCGCTCCGACTCCGCGGCGCCCGCACCCGTGCCCACGCGGAGCGGTCCTCCGCCGCTCTGATCGGACGCCGCCCTTACGACACGACAAACCCACCAACCACGAATGTCCACACGCCCGCGCCGCTACCAAGCCATCTCCGCGCTCCTCGCCGCGACAGCTCTGATCGCCGCCACTCCCACTGCGGCGGCCCTTGGGCAGACGACCACCACGACCTCGGCCGCAGCCATTCCGAGCACGACCAGCACTCTCACTGCGACGACGACTCCTCCGCCCAGTAACACAGCGGCACCGCCGCCGACGTCCACCACGACCCCGTCCGCTGCGGCGCCGGCCCCGCAGCCCAAGCTCGCGCTGAACTGGACCGTCCTGACCCGAGAATGTTCGACCACCACCAAGACCAAGGCCAAGAAGCGCGTCAAGAAGAAGGTCCGCGTCTGCGCACAACGGCCCGTACGCGCGCACGGACGCGCACTGCATCTGCACTGGCGCCAGCGCGGCGAGGTGTTCGGCCACCTCACCCTCGCCAACCAGCCGGTCCCGAACGCGATGGTCTACATCCAATCGACCATTCGAGGCTGGAACACGAAGACCACCACCGTCGTCACCAACGCCAAGGGGCGGTTCTCGGCGATCATCACCGGTCCCAACAAAACCATCAGGGTGACCTACAGCCCGGGCCCAGGGACGCTCCTACAGGTCGAGAAGAAGGTCCAGGCCACCGCCTACCTCTCCCTCAAGGTCGGGCACCTCGCCGCCGGCCACACCGCACACCTCGCCGGCATCGTGTTCGGCGGCCATATCCCGCAGGATCTCTACATCCAGTTTTGGTACTACGCCGGCCCCGCTGGCTGGCAGCCGTTCTCCCACCTCGCCATCGTCAACCGACACAACGGGCACTGGTCCACAGGCATCCCCATCCCGAGAGCGTCCCGCGGGTACCGCTACGAAATCAAAGCCATCGTTGTGCGCTCGCCAGACTGGCCGTGGTCCCAGACGAAGAGCCGAATCGTCACGCGTGTCGTCTCATGATGAGGGCCGGTGCCGGATGACCGGAGCGCTGACCGAGACGGCGTGCTGGCAGCCACATCGCTCGACCGACCTGATCCTGTCTCGATCCGCCAACGCCGTTAGCATGCCAACATGCTCACACCAGCACAGGGGATCTACTCATGTATGCGCGGTCATGAGGCTCGCGCCGCATGCGCCCCGCCCCCCTCACCGCCTCGCATGTGGCGACCAGCATGAGCAGCAAGGCCACCTCCCGTGGCGGTTCCGGCAAGCGCCCCCGCGATGCGGACAGTCCCGACGAGCCGCTCACCAAGCCTCCACGCGTTCCCTTTGGCGTGCGCTTGCCGCCCGAGTTGATCAAGGACGTCAAACGCGAGGCGGTTGAGCGCGATCAGACAGTTCAGGAGTTCACTGAGAACGCGCTGCGCGCGGCGCTGGGCCGCTAGCCGGCGCGACACAGCCCCGGCGACGGCCCAGGCACCAACCTCGCGGCGCTGCCTGTCAACCGCTGGTCAGCTCATTCGGTCTCCGTTCCGTGCAGTGCTGCTGACTCGCGCGAGCGCAACGATGCCCTGGAGGCTTGACAGAGGTTCAAAGGATCCACGATGCAGACGTCAGCGGCGTGGATGAGCGACACGCCTCCATTGGCGTGCCTTTCGGGACTGGGACATAGAGAGGCTCTTCAGCGGCTCAGAGACGATCCCGCTGCCAGAGCGGAGATGACGGCGAGCCCTCAGTGGTCGGCAGCGCATCGCTGGGCCGATCACTGGGCCGCGACCGACCAGGCTTACTACGTGGCGCTGCGTCGTGGCTTCGCTGCGCAGTACGACATCCAGCGCGGCGAGATGAGCCTGAGCGCAGCTGAACGCTGGGCGGTGCCGCAACGGCAGCCGTCACGGCTGAGCTACTTCGAGTCACGGGCCGCGACGCCGCTCCGGGGAGCCGACCTCGGCGCGCCGACGTTCGCCGGCGACTGGGTTCGCGGCTGGCTGGCGGACCTCCACCGTCACATCCTGCCGGCGCCGCCGACGACCGCCGCGTACGCCGCGCTCATGACCGCCGGCGTCGACCTTCTGACGTGGCTCGCGAACCACCTCTCGCAGATCCCCGAAGGGGTCGGCGCCGAGGATCAGAGCTTGCGGGCGATCCGCCGTGCCTGGAGCGAGTTCACGCCACCCGGAGTGAGCCGCGTGCAGACCGACTCAATCCGCAGGCTCTATCTCGGCACGGTTGCCAACGGGCATCGCAGCGGCCGCACGGTCGGGATCGTGCAATGGGTCTCGCGTGGCCGACGGATCGAGCAAGCGCGGGCCGTCCCCCAACTCGCGATGTCGTGGGCCGTCGCCGTCGACCAGGCCGATCCCACGATCGCCATGCTCTCGCGCGACGCACTCAAGCGTCGCCAGAAGACCGTCCGAACTCAGACGACACGGAAGCTCACATCCCTCACGCCCGAGTCCAATCTGGAGGTCCGGCGCGCGGGCCCTACCAAGGCAGTCGCGGCTTGAGCGCGGCTGCCGAGCCTGCGACGAACGACAAGGATCGAGACAGCGAGCGGGATAACGATCGCTGACGCAAGCGCGCCTCGACCCTAGCGCTGGCTACGGTTTGAGAGGCACGCGGGGGTTACCTCCCCGCTGCCGGGCCCCGGCCGGCTGCAACCGGCGCGGGGCCGCTCCGCGTCTCTGTCGAGCTTGCCCACGGACGGAAGCCACGAGGGCCTCAGACGCGCGCAGCCGCGCGGTCCGCTCGCGTGCTAGGCCACCGAAGTTGGCCTGTGCAGCAGTTCCACCTGCGTCACACCGGAAAAAGGTGGCCCCTAGATGGCCCCTTGCGGTGATCGGTCGAGCGGTGGGACGACTTCCCAAGTGGCCGCCAATATGGCCGTTTGCAGGTAAGTCCTTGTAGTGGGCGATCCAGGATTCGAACCTGGGACCTCTTCCTTATCAGAGAAGCGCTCTAACCGACTGAGCTAATCGCCCTTGCTGCCGCTGGAGATGGAACCGCTGGCACCGGGTCGGGGAGCTACCCCTCGTGGT
>JAJZID010000087.1 GCA_021810705.1 Actinomycetes bacterium | reverse complement strand
CGCATCTGCCTCCTGCACCGAGACATTGCCCCGGAAGAGGTGCGAGACCTCACGGTCCTGCGACCACGGCGTGTGGTACTCGAGCCGCCCCGCAAAGGCGTCAAGCAGCAGCTCCGGCGCGCCGCTCGCGGCGATCTGGTCGTGGATCGAGCCGTGCTCGGGCGATGGCACACGGTCACCGGTCAACCACTGAAGCTCGCCGTCCAGCACCAGGCCGCAGCCGAGCTCGAAGATGTAGGAGCGCTGCCCGATCAACCGCATCACCTCCCAGACGCCGCCCTGGCGCCGGCCGGTGACGATCACGACCTCCACGCCCGCGCGCACGCACGCCTCAAGCGCCCTGGCACCGAGCATCGTGAAACCGCCGTCGTGGCTGGCAAACAACGAGCCACCCCGGCCGACAAGGGTGCCGTCCAGGTCCACGTAGAGCGCGCGCAGCATCGGCCGCGACGCTAGCAGCGCCCCGCCATACTGGCCCTGTGGCCGCCACCAAAGCCAGCCGGACCGCCGCGCCAGCGCCCGCCGCACACGCAAGCGCAGAACCCTGGGAGGGCCTCCTCCAATCAGGGCGCGAGGACTTCCGCCTGGTGCATGACCAGCGCACCCTGAGCCAGCAGGCCCACACGACCCCGATCCCCGACGAGCTCGACCCCCGCCTCCACGACGCGCTCGCCCGCGCCGGCATCAGCTCCCTGTACCTGCACCAGCGCGACGCGCTCACGAGCGCCTTTGCGCAGACGACAATCGTCACCACCGGCACCGCCTCCGGCAAGTCGCTGTGCTTTCAGCTGCCGACGCTCGAGACGCTCATCACCGACCCACTCGCACGCGCGCTCTACCTCTACCCCACCAAGGCGCTCGCCCAGGACCAGGCCCGTTCGCTGCACGCCTTCGGCCTGCCGCAGCTGCGCCCCGCGATCTACGACGGCGACACCCCGTCTCAGGAGCGCACGCTCATCCGCCGCCGCTCGAACCTCGTGATCACCAACCCCGACATGCTCCACGTCGGCATCCTGCCCCACCACGCAAAGTGGGCCGACTTTCTGGCCAACCTCGCTTTCGTGGTGATCGACGAGGCGCACGTCTACCGCGGCGTCTTTGGCTCACACGTCGCCAACACGCTGCGCCGTCTGCGCCGCGCCGCCGCCCTGCACGGCTCAGAGCCGCGTTTCCTGCTGGCCAGCGCGACGATCGCCAACCCCGCCCAGCACGCCGCCGCGCTGACCGGCCTGGCCGACGTCAACCTGATCGACAACGACTCAGCGCCGCTGCCGCAGCGGCGCACGGTCGTCTGGAACCCGCCGCTCACCGACGAGCGCCTCGGCACCCGCGCCTCCGCGCTCGCCGAGGCCGCCGAGCTGCTCGCACAGCTGATAAGCGCAGGCGCCCGCACGATCTGCTTCATGAAGTCCCGCAAGGGCGTCGAGCTGATCCTGCGCATGACCCAGGACCGCCTGGCGCCCGAGCTGGCGCAGCGCATCGCCCCCTACCGCGCCGGCTACACCCCCCAGCAGCGCCACGAGCTCGAGGCGCGCCTGGTCTCCGGCGAGCTGCTCGGCGTCGTCTCCACCGACGCGCTCGAGCTCGGGATCGACATCGGCAAGCTCGACGCCGCCATCTGCGTGACCTTCCCCGGCACGGTCGCGAGCCTGCGCCAGATGTGGGGCCGCGCCGGCCGGCGCGGCCGCGGTCTGGCCGTCTACGTCGCCGGTGAGGACGCGCTTGACCAGTTCTTTGCCCGCCACCCGCAGGAGTTCCTCGCCCGCCCCGTCGAGGCGGCGATCATCGACCCACAGAGCCCCGAGATCCTCGGCCAGCACCTGCTCTGCGCCGCCTACGAGCAGCCGCTCACCGAGGCCGACACGCCCTACTTCAGCGAGGATCTGCTCGAGCGCGCGCACGCGCTTGTGAGCGCCCGGCTGCTGCGCGAGCGCGCCACCGGCTTCGTCCCCGCCCACCCCGACGAATATCCAGCCGGACAGGTGGCGCTGCGCTCTGCAAGCGCCGACAACTTCGCGCTGATCGACGCCTCCACCGGCGAGATCATCGGCACGATCGAATCCGTGCGCGCCTACTCAACCGTCCACGACGGCGCGATCTACCTTCACCTTGGGCGCTCCTACCTGGTCTCAGAGCTCGACCTGGACGCCCGCCGCGCAATCCTCACCCCCGACAACGGCAACTACTTCACCCAGGCCAAGCGCGAGAGCATGACCTACATCGAGCGCATGCTCGAGACCCGCACAAGCCACGGGGTGCGCCTCTCCTACGGCGAGGTCGTCTACTCGGAAACGGTCCTCGGCTACCAGCGCAAGCTCCTGCAGGATCAGAGCGTCGTCGACTTCCAGTCACTGGACATGCCGACCACCGAGTTCGCGACGCGCGCCCTGTGGTTTGAGCTGGACGAGCTGACCGGCGGCCCTGGGGTGGGCGGCCCGCTGGCCGCCCACCCCGCCGAGGCGTTCCCCGCCGACCTCCTGCTCGGCAGCCTGCATGCGCTCGAGCACGCCCAGATCGCGGTCCTGCCGCTGATCGCGATGTGCGACCGCTGGGACATCGGCGGCCTGTCGACGGGCATGCACCCGCAGACCGGTGGGCCGACGATCTTCATCTACGACGGTCACCCCGGCGGCATCGGGATCTCCCGCCGCGGCTTTGAGGCCTTCGACCAGCTGGTCTCAGACGCGCAGCGGCTGATCGCCGAATGCCCCTGCGCAGCCGGCTGCCCGTCGTGCGTGCAGTCGCCCAAGTGCGGCAACCTCAACGACCCGCTCTCCAAACGCGGGGCGCTCGAGCTGCTTGCACGTATGCGGGCGGCCTCACCCGCGCCCCGGTAGATTGCCGGGCGTGGTCCGCCTCGGCCTGAACCTCCCGACGTTTGACCCGCTGCGCGTCGGCGGCCCGCCCCGCTTCGTACAGGTGGCACAGGCCGCGGAGCGCACCGGCTTTGACGCGGTCTGGGTCGGCGACCACCTGAGCAGCCCCGCACCGGTGTATGAGGCGAGCGTCGCGCTCGCCGCGGTCGCCGCCGTGACAGCGCGCGTGGACCTCGGCTTTGGCGTGATGCTGCTCGGCCTGCGACAGCCCGCCTGGGTCGCCAAGCAGCTCGTCACCCTGGACGCCCTGGCCCCAGGACGGCTGCTCTTCGGGGTCGGTGTCGGAGGCGAGTTCCCGGAGGAGTTCAGCGCCCTGGGCCTTGAGGTCAAACGCCGTGGACGCCTGCTCGACGACGCCCTTGACGCGCTGCCCGACTGGCTCTGCGGACGCTCCACGCCGGCGCTTTCACCGACGATCAGCCGCATGCCGCCGATCTGGGTGGGTGGGCGCAGCGACGCGGCGCTCGAGCGCGCCGCGCGCAGCGGCGACGGCTGGCTTGCGACCTGGACGAGCCCCGCGCGCCTGGGCGAGCGCGGCGCGCAGCTCGCCGCGCTCGCCCAGGCGCGCGCACGCCCCCGGCCGGCGCTTGGCCTCGCGCTCAGCGTGCTGATCGACGCCAACGAGGGCCGCGCCCGCGAGCAGGCCGAGGATTACATCCAGGCGATGTACGGGATGCCGTTTGAGCGGGTGGAGCGCTACACGCCGGTCGGCAGCCTCGAACGGGTCGCCGAGCGGCTGCGCGCCTACGTCGACGTCGGCGTCACCGAGCTGGTGCTCACACCGCTATCACCGGAGCCGCTGGCCCAGGTTCCGCGCCTGGCGGAGCTGCGCGAGCTAATCTCGCGCCCATGATCCTCGTCGGGAAGCCGCGATGCGCCTGCTGGTGACCGGCACGCAGGGCCCGCTCGAGGGCGAGGTCGTGATCCCGCCCTCCAAGTACCACGCCCACCGGGCGCTGATGCTCGCCGCGCTCGCACCGGGCCAAAGCACGATCGCCGACCGCACCGACGCCCGCCACGTCCAGTTCACGGTGCAGGCGCTGCGCGAGCTTGGCGTCGCGGTCACGAGCAGCGGCCGTCAGTGGCAGGTCAGTGGCGCCACCGGCTTCTCGCCCAGAACCGGCCAGGTTTCGGTCGGCAGCTCCGGCACGACCCTCTACTTCCTGATCGGCCTGGCGGCGCTGAGCGACCGGCCGGTGACGATCGTCGGCCAGCGCTACTTCCGCCGCCGCCCGATCGGCCCGCTGCTGCGCGCCCTGCAACGGCTCGGCGTGAGGCTCGATTACGAGGAGCAGACGCTGCCTGTCACCGTCCACCCGGGGCGCCCGCGCGGCGGTCATGTGCGCATCGACGGGACGCTGTCGCAGTGGATCTCCGGCCTGCTGATGCTGGCGCCGTTCGCGACCGAGCAGGAGACCACGATCGAGGTTGTCGGCGAGCTCAACGAGCGCCCCTACCTGGAGCTGACCGTGGGGATGATGCGTGACTTCGGCCTCGAGATCACGGTCGGTGAGGACTGGCGCCACTTCACCGTCTCGCCCAACCAGACACCGAAGCCGCGCATGGATTACCTGCTGCCGCCGGACATCGGCTCGGCCGCCTTCGGCCTGGCCGCCTGCGCGCTTCACCCCTCGAAGGTCACCTTCACAAGCCGCGTGCCGATCCACGGCCACCCGGAGGCATCGGTGCTGACCGAGCTGCAGGGCGTCGGCGTGCCGATGCAATTTGCGCCCGACGGCCTCTCGATCACGATCGACCATGACGGCACCCCGCCGGTCGCAGGCCACCTTGACTGCCGCGACATCCCCGACATGGTCCCGATCCTCTCGACGCTCGCAAGCCGCGCGCGTGGCCACACCGTGCTCTCGCACGTCTCGCACGTGCGGCTCAAGGAGTCAGACCGGGTCGCCTCGATGCTGCAGCTGCGGCGCATGGGTGCGCATGTGGAGTTCGACGGCAACGACCTTGAGTTCCACGGTGTCGAGCGCCTGCACGGGGCCTCGCTGTCCTCCTTCAACGACCACCGTGTGCTGATGGCGCTGGCCGTCGCCGGCTCGGCCGCCGAGGGGATCACCGAGCTCTCCTACCCGCACGCCTACCGGATCTCCTACCCCGAGTTTGCCGCGCACATGAACGCGATCGGCATCCCGGTCAGCGTCGGGCGCGAGCTGACGCCCACGCCGTGAGCGCCTCGATCACCGCCAACCTCGCCCGCCATGCGCGCGAGCGCGCAGACACGCCTGCCGTGATCGAGGTCGGGCCCGACGGCGCGCAGCGCACCTGGAGCTTCGCGGCGCTTCACGCCGCAGCCAGCGGCTGGGCGGCGACGCTCGCGCAGCTCGGCGTCGGCGCCGGCGAGCCGGTCGCCTACCAGCTGCCCAACGTGCTCGAGTTCGTGGCGGTCTCGCTTGGCACGCTGATGCTCGGCGCCGTCTGCGAGCCGCTGATGCCGATCTTCCGCGAGCGCGAGCTCGAGTTCATGCTGGGTGCGAGCGGCGCGAGCGTGCTGATCGTCCCGGGCACGTTTCGCGGTCACGATCACGTGGCGATGGCGCAGGGCCTGCAGGCGCAGCTGCCGGCGCTCCGGCACGTCGTCTGCCTTGACGATATGCCGGCCGGGTCGCCGAGCACCCCGCCGCCTGATGACCCGCACCCGGAGATGACAGCGCAGCTGCTCTTCACCTCCGGCTCGACCGGCGAGCCCAAGGGCGTGCTGCAGACACACCGCTCGCTGCGACGTGCCGCGCAGATTCACACCCGCCACTTTCACCTGACCGCCAGGGACGTCATCTACGTTCCCTCGCCGCTTGCGCACCAGACCGGCTTTCTCTACGGGATGTGGATCGCGCTCGAGCTCGGCGCCACACAGGTGATCCAGACGATCTGGGAGCCGGAGCTCGCCTTTGACGCGATGGCGCAGACGGGGGTCAGCTTCGTGCAGGCCGCCACACCCTTCCTGGCCGACCTGGTGCGCGTCGCGCAGGCGCGCGGGCAAGCGCTGCCTGAACTGAAGACCTTTGTGGCGACCGGCGCGGCGATCCCGCGCGAGCTGGCGCGCCAGGCGCGCGCCGCGCTCGGGGCCGAGGTCGGCGGCGCATTTGGCACCACCGAGAGCTGCCTGGGGGCGGCGTTCGTGCCCGGCGAGGACCCCGAGCGCGCCTGGTCAACCGACGGCCGCGCGCTTGAGGCCATCACGCTGCGGGTCACAGACGACGACGGCAACACACTCCCGCCCGGCTTTGAGGGCAACTTCGAGGTGCTCACCCCGACGTTGTTTGAGGGGTACCTGAACCGCCCGGAGCTGACCGCGCAGGCGCTCACCGCCGACGGTTACTACCGCACCGGGGATCTAGCGCAGATCGACGCGGACGGCTACCTGCACATCACCGGCCGCGTCAAGGACGTGATCAACCGCGGCGGTGAGAAGGTGCCGGTGGTGGAGGTCGAGCAGGTCCTCTACGCGCACCCCGCGGTGCGCGAGGTGGCGATCGTGGCGATGGCGGATGAGCGCCTGGGCGAGCGGGCGTGTGCGTTCGTGGTGCTCGAACCCGGCGGCGAGCTCGACTTCGAGGCGATGCAGCGCCACCTGGACGCCCAGCGCGTCGCCAAGCCCTACTGGCCCGAGCGGCTCGAGCTGGTGGACGAGCTGCCGCACACCCCATCCGGCAAGATCCAGAAGTTCCTGTTGCGCGACCAGCTCGCGCTGGAGAGAAAGGCGATGGCAAGATGACCCCAGTCGCAGCGCTCGACGCAGAGCCGACACCGGTGGACGAGGAGGAGTTTCAGGCACTGAAGGCCGAGGTGCGCGCCTACGTGGATGACGAGGGCGAGCGCTGGACGGAGCTGATCGAGGCAGAGCACCGCGTCCCCAGCGAGCTGTGGGACGAGCTTCGCGCCCGCGGCTACCTCAGCCTCGCAGCCCCGCGCGCACTCGGCGGACGCGGCCTGCCGTTCGCCCGCTACCTGGAGCTGATCGAGCTCTTCTCGCGCCCGCACGCCTCGCTGCGGATGATCGTGCACGTCTCAAACGGGCTCTGGCGGGCGATGCTGCCGCACGCAAACGCCGAGCAGGTGGAGCGCTTTGTGCGCCCACAGGTCAGCGGTGAGCTGCGCGTCGCCTTCACGCTCACCGAGCCCAACGCCGGCACCGGGGCCGACATCAAGTCCTCGGTTGTGCGTGAGGGCGACACCTACTACCTGAGCGGGCAAAAGCACATGATCACCTTCGGCCACAGCGCCGACTACCTGCTTTTGGCCGCCCGCCTGGAGGGCAGCCGTGGCGCCGAGGGCACGGTCGCGCTGATGGTCGACGCCCACGGTGAGGGTGTCGATAACCGGCTGATGGCCGACACCATGGGCGTCACCGGCACAGACCACGCGCACCTGATCTTCGACCGCGCACCGGTGCCGGTGGCAAACCGCCTGGGCGAGGAGGGCGACGGCCTTGAGGTGGCGGTCGGCGGCTTCCTGGTGCCAAGCCGGATCTCGGTGGCGATGACCTGCGTGGGGCTGGCGGGCAAGGCGCTCGACCTCGCTGTGGAGCGCGCCAAGCAGCGCGAGACCTTCGGCAAGCCGATCGCCACACGCCAGGCGATCTCCTTCCGCCTGGCGGAGATGGCCGCGGACCTGGAGGCGGCGCGGCAGCTGACGCTGTACGCGGCGCAGACCTGGGAGCGC